>JAUWWH010000118.1 GCA_030617005.1 Candidatus Bathyarchaeota archaeon
TCCCCATTCCGGATTTGCAATAGGAGTTGAAAGATTGGTAACATGGATCTGTAAGCTTCAACATATTGGAGAAGCTATAGCCTTTCCGAAATTCAGAAGCAGAGTCTATCCCTGACCTGTGATCAAAATAGTTTGAATGTTGAGGACATCTACCGTTTTGTCTTTTTCTTCAACATTTCTTTAACTCTATGAAGGTGTAAACGGAGATCAATCCTTCTTTTAATCTCTAGAGGTATTAGTTCAGGTGCTAAAAATAGTGAAATGTTAGAAAGAAATATCAAAGAACAACTAAGAAAAGCAGCATTTTCCACTGAAATCTGTAAAATGTCTGGTGTAAAGAGGAATCCAAGTCCTCTTGAAAAATAGAAAGGAATTATTCCAATCGCATAGAAAGGAGCACAGTGTTTCCTTGTTGCAAAATCACTCCAAATTACCAACTGGTATCCAACGAGAAACACTCCCCAACTGAAGCCACTCATTATAGTTGCGAAATAAAGCGTATTATTAGTAGGTTGTAGTACAGAAACAACGGCACTAATCCCATAAGTTACAAGACCGAGACTCAGAACCGTTTTTCTACCTACGAAGTCAGCAATAATCCCAGAAACAAATGCGCCAAAAACTGCTGAGAGACCTTGCAGAATGACAATCTGAAAAATTAAGTCCGAAAAAAGTTCCAACATATGAAGAGAAACGATTTTAGATAAAGATCCATTAATTAGAGAAAAAACCAACCAAGGAATTAGGTAAAGAAGAAGAGTTCTTCTAGAATAACTTTGAGTTTCAATATTCTCTTTCGAAGTCAGCTTTATCTTATCTTTTGGATTTAATAACAAGATTGTAAATATGCTCAAATTGAATATTACGCATAATACTATAGCACCAATAAAGCCAGAGTATGAAGCTAGTATACTAAATAGAGGCATTAATAACAAAGAGACAACCACAATAAAACCGCCCACTCGTCCCCTTTCCTCAAGTGTTGTTAAACTATGAAAATAATTAAAAAATGCTAATGAACCAATCCCGAAGAATATTCCCAAGAACGATATCGTAATCCATAAATAAATCGAGTTTGTAACGATCGCGGAAAGCAACATCAACAATGGCGTACTTATACCCCAAATATAGATGAGTTTCAACGGATTAATCTTATCGACAAAAAAGGCTCCAATCAAAATTGAAATGGCAATCATGAAGTTAAACGTGGTATTAACCCATAAATCAGATTCAACGAACTTATTTATTATTTGAGAAGAAAAAATGTACTGCCATAGAGATGCGCTTAAGTAAAGAATTAAAAGAGCTAGGAAGCCACGCTTCCTAATTTTAATGTTAAATAGAAAAAAACTCATCAAGTCAACAATTAATTATCTACCCATATTTAAAATTGTTAGATATAGAAAAAATTATATATTGGAATCCACATATCAGGAAAGGGTGATATTTTGAAAAGTGTAAAAGAAAGAATGGCCGACATCTCTATGTATCTTCAACGTCTGATGGAACCTGCAATTTATCCAGAAGTTAAAGAAGCAGTTGAAAAGGAAGATAAAGATCTGCTTATAAATGCGTGCAAAAAAGCAAAAATTCCAGTAGTTTACTTCAGCATTATTGTACCACTATTACTCAGTGTAGTTCCACAGCAGCTAAAGTGGCCTATTCTAGAGTAAATAGAACAAGATTAAATTAAATCGATTAACATTTCTTGCTGTGCTTCTATAAGAAGGGTTAGGGTATTTCTTGCTTTACTTTCCCTAATTTTTGAAAGTTCATTTATTGCTCCTTCTTTTAACTCAGTCGAAAGCTGTTTAAAGTAGTCTGAAGCGCCTGCCTTAAATAATTCTTCTACAACTCTTTTTACATTGTTTGGTGTGATTTCCTCTTTTCCTTTTAAAGAATGGAGAAAGTTCTGATATTCTTTGGAATGTCTTGAAGCCCAAACTAAAGCGTAAGGCCATCTACCAAGCCTAATCTTGTCTACTAATTCTAGGGTCAAGTTCAGGGACTTCATGAGGTCCTCCTTCAGCTCTGAAATTATTCCTAGGAATTGCCCATATCTACCTAGATGTTCGATCTCACTTTCGGTTCCACTGCCGAGTATAGCACCTATCCTCGTACATGCCTCGATGCTGGCTGCTTGCATCTGTAGAACCTTAAATTTGTTTTCAATAGGAATTTTATTCTTCATTTTTAATCTTAGATTTATGGCTTCAGCTTCAGCCATCTTCAGTAAAAACTCCTGAAAGATACTATTAATTGCCCTACATTTTTTTAGTTGTAGTTCCTCTCCGAGAGTACATAGGATTGAGAAAGCTTTGGCTGTTACAATTCCACCAATTAATAAGGTCATGCCTTCGCCAAATTTTTCTGGGAGAGTGGCTCGGAAGCTTTGGAATCTGGAGTTATCCATCATGTTGTTATAAATGTTTAAGCTTAAACCTATCAGTGTCATTGCTTTGGCTGTAGAAACTGTGACTTCTGGTTGGCCCCCTACTGCTTCGCAGGAGAGGGAGATAAGTGTTGGTCGATATGTTCCACGCCAATTTTTTAATGCATACTTTAAAGGTTTTCTAAGGTCCACTGACCGGACTTCTTCCAATAACATTTTCTTGGCTTCTTTCGCTATTTCACTTCCTCTTTCCTCAAGAATCTTAAAAAAACGTTTTTCTATATCACTCTGACCGTGCATTTTTAACCCAGAATCACTTCTTTAAGCTCTCTACTATTTATAGTCTTATGCTCAGACATTACCTATTAGTCTCTTTTTGATATATTGCTCAAGAGATGATGGGTTTAAGTGTATTCTGTCTCGGGTGTAAAACATTGCCTGAGGAAGTGTTTAATGAAAGGTAAATAAAAAAATGGATTGAAAACCCAAGTGTATTCAAGAAAAATTTGAACTTAGTTTATCTCTGTAATTCGTTCGGAAAGTTCATACAATGATTTTGTGAAATGATGCTGTGGATTTGTATATGCGAAAATCGATCTCCTTTTAGACTGTTGAACTTCACAGTAGCAGTGTATAAGGGTTAATATTGGCTTATTCAAAGTCGCTTTTACTGTCTTGAGGAGACCTCTCCTTTCATCTTCCGAGATGATGAAGTCTAAAGGAACCTTATTCATTATGATATAAACTTTTTTTTCTAATGATTCGTATATATTTTGGATTATACCTCCTGTTCCATCTATGTCAGATTCGTCAAATATGGATATTGTGAATACAATGTCAGCGTTGCTGATAGCATTTATAGATGAGTATTGCACTCCTGGGCTTGTGTCTAATAGAACATAATCCATTTCCATCTCATTAATAAGTGTGTTTTTGAGTGTGATGATGCGTTGGAGAGCCTTCATCTCCCATTTTCTGTCTTTTGTAATGATCTCTTGAATAGCCTTTGGAGAGTGGTCAGCTAGTCCCACTAGAAATCGTCCTTTTGTAGCATATTTTTGTTGTACATCAATGATGACATCCTTTATTTTACAATGACCATTCAATAGATCATTTATTGTGTTCTTGTCTGTGTCTCCTTTGAAAGTGATTCCTAGGCTCGGTGCCCGAAGATCCATGTCTAATAAACAGACATTTTTACCTTTGCTCGCATAAATTGCCGCTAAATTAGTAACAATAATTGTCTTTCCGGTACCGCCTTTAAATGAATGAAACGCTATTACTTTTCCTCTCATTCTCTCACATCCACTTCTCCTTCAAAAAAGAAGAACACTTCTAAGCCTTCCCTTCTCTTGTTTAAGTATTGCATCCTGACTAGTTGATTTAAACTGGCGCTTTCAGTCGCCCTCCTACGCCCTGTTTTTTTTGAAACCATTTCAGCCGTGGCTTTACGAAGCTCATGCATTGCCATCGCAGTTTTTCGTAGGTGATCAGGAAGCGCTAACAATGCGACGATATCTAGGGGGGTATCAGTCGCTTCTATAAACTCTCCGTATTCCTTAATAAGAGATTTCTTCAAAGTTGAACTTTGGGATTTAATTAGAAGGTCAACCTTCTTATTTAATCGCTTGAGCTGTCTTTCAATTTTATCTAGAACCTCAAGTATTACTTTATCAGAAGTTCTTTTCAAAGATAATCACATCGTGTATTGAATTATAAAGTATAAATTCCTTTTCCTATTCTATGTCATCATACACTTCTATATATCATCCCGTCAACTCAACTCTATCTTTAATCGTCTTCACGAATCCTCCAGTAACAGAGTGATATAGTAAGATATTGAGATGTTTACACAATGATATAACGATTTGAGAGAGAAAAACTGAAGACAATCCTCGCTTAGCGCGCAATATTCCCCATTTACCAATTTCAATTCTACACTAAACCTATTGAAACCTTTACCGAACCGTTCAATTGTTCACAAAAAAGTATTTAAATGTGTGCTGTACAAAAAAGGTTAACGGTTGTATTCTAACACGCCCCAGCCAAAAGTAAAAAGATGATTTTATTCATCTACTGATTTCTTATTTTTTATTTTCGTCGCCAGGCTTTATCCTTAGGGTTTTATCAAAGCATTTAATAGAATCCTCA
>JAUWWH010000022.1 GCA_030617005.1 Candidatus Bathyarchaeota archaeon
CCCCCGTTTCAGCTAGTGATTACTTTTTTGGAACGAATCATGTTCTCCCAACATCTGGATTTGGTCATATCTATTCAGGCTTATCGATTTTTGATTATGTTAAACGAATCGATATTGTAGAATGTTCAAGAAAGAAGCTGAGAAGTATGCAAAAAATTGCCCATGTTTTAGCCAATAGTGAAGGTTTACCAAACCATTTCCAAGCAATAAAGGAGAGATTTATAGATGAATCCTAAACTTGATTGGCTTGAAGAAAAATTGAGGAATATGCAAAGTATTGAAGAGTATTTACCAAAATACTCTCCGGAGACTGTAGCAAAACAATTAGGAATCAATGAAGAGGAAATCATTAGACTTGATAAGAATGAAAACCTTTTCCTCTCTAAATCATTTTTTTCTGGGATTCTCAAAGAATTAGCTGAGGAATTGGATCCAAGGTTTTATCCTCAAAAGGAGGAGTCAACTTTGACCCAAGAATTAGTCGGATATTTAGGTCTTCCCTCAGAATCCATAATTCTTGGAAATGGCTCAGATGAACTTATCGAAACAATAGTGAGAGTCTTCTTAGGATCTAATGAGGAAGCAATCTCAATTGCACCTACATTCATAATGTATCGGATAATTGTAAACAGTCATGGTAATACATTTATAGATACATCACTAAATGATGATTTTTCTCTAGATGTAAAAGGTTTGCTTTCAAAAGCCTCTCAAAAAACAAGACTCTGTTTTATCTGCTCACCAAATAATCCAACAGGTAATCAATTCAAAATCGAATCCGTAAAAGAAGTACTTAAAAAATTTCGTGGCATCGTCATCGTCGACGAAGCTTATGTGGAATATGCTCCATATTCAGTTGGAGAACTGATTAAAGAATATGAAAATATGATCGTGTTGAGGACTTTTTCAAAAGCTTTTGGATTAGCAGGTTTAAGAATAGGTTACTGTCTTGCAGATCCACATTTAGCTTCTGCATTGAAAAAGATTCAACTACCATTCAATATCAATAAATTTTCTCTACAGTTGGCGATTAAACTCTTAGATAAAAGAAACATCGTTAACACTTCAGTTAATAAGCTTAAGACTGAGCGGGAACGACTTTACAAGAAACTTTGCAAGATACCAGGTGTAAAAGCCTTCCCTTCAAACACTAATTTCATTCTATTTACCACGAAGAGGGACGTTGACATAATATACAACACACTCATGAGTCACGGTATCCTTATCAGGAATATTGGAAACCTCCTCCATCTCGGTAGATGTTTAAGAGTGACTGTTGGACTTCCAAAGATGAACAATAAGTTTCTTAATATAATGACAGAACTCTGCTGTAGCTGAAACAAATTGAATGATAATTACCTAAAGACTTCTATTAATGGTCAGTACGCTTACGTTAGGCTCGCCATTTTAGGGAAATTGGAGAAGATAGGTGCTATCATTTTTGATTGCGATGGAGTATTAATTGATATTCGAAGATCATATAACCATACTATTGTAAAGACAGTAGACTATTTTCTAAATACTTTGATTGGAATCAATCTTCCTTCAGATGATATATTGAATAAGACAATCTATCTCTATAAAAGAAGTGGCGGTTTTAACAATGATTGGGACATTGTATATTCCATACTTCTAACAATATCCCCTATGTTACCAAAAGTTTTTCAAAAGAAATTTATAGAGCTCATAAACTCAAAAGAGTTTACCGGAAGAACATTACATAACCGATTTCACTATATCAAAACCGCATTTGAAGATATGAAACCATTCACCCTCAACATAAAATGGTCAAAAATAATCAATAACTTAAATGTGTACGCAGAAAAAGCCGATACAATGGGCATAAACTCAATAGATAAAGAGTTTATCATCAAACCTGAATCTGAAAACCTATCAATATATGTGGCAATGAAATGTTTCCTTTGTTATCCTGGAAATGTGAAAAAAAGTCTTCTTTCCCGAGTTTTCGATGAAATCTTCTATGAACCCAATTTATTTCAGAAACAACACAAAGTTCGTCCGAAATATTACATAGGGAAAGGATTAGTCGAAATGGAGAAGAAAATAATAACCTTAAAGACCCTTACTGATTTATCCAAAATAATTGGGGCGCATAACTTTGGAATAGTATCCGGAAGAGATTTCTTGTCGGCAAGCCACACCTTAGGTAAGATCCTTAATGAGTACAAAGAGGAAGCCCTCTTCTTCCTTCAAGATTACGACGCAGATACCTTCGAGAAGTTTAAAAAACCTAGTCCCCTTCTACTATTGAAATCTGCTCACGGTCTAAATCCTTTTAAATACGCAATATATGTCGGTGATTCAATTGAAGACATATTAATGGTTGAGAAAGCCAATGAGATAGACCCACGCTTCATATCCTTGGGATTGTATTCAACTTCAGATTTTAAAGAGGAATTTATCTTACACCTGCTCGAAATGAAGACTGATATAATACTTCCTTCAGTAAACGATATACCCAATTTATTAAGCATGATAAAGGAGGAAAAAAAGTGAGAATTGGAAAATATTCAAGACAAACAAAAGAAACCAAGATCTCCATGAATGTAAATTTAGATGGTACCGGAATCATTAAAACTAGTACTGGGATAAAATATTTTGATCATCTCCTAAAGACATTAGGTACCCATAGTCTGATAGACATCACAATTATTGCTCAGGGTGATCTAAAACATCACTTAATTGAAGACGTGGCCATATGCCTTGGTCAAGCTTTAAGAAACGCGATTGGAGAAGGACTGGGTATAAATCGTTTTGGTTATGCTATAGTTCCTATGGATTGCTCCTTAGCCTTTACCGCTATAGACCTTGTGAAGCGACCATACCATAAGATAGATCTAAAGATTAGTGGGGAAACAATAGAGGATATGATGCAGGAGGATATCATCCACTTCTTGGAAACATTAGCATCCTCTCTTCAAGTCAACATGCATATCTGGGTTCAATATGGCGACAATGATCATCACAAAGTTGAAGCAGCCTTTAAATCCTTAGCCTTATCTCTCAAAGAGGCTGTAGCAGTAAATCCAAGAAGAGTTGACATTCCCAGTGCAAAGGGTGCAATGTAATCATCACTAAAGATATTGGATAGGATAAACCATGGAAATTATCCCCGCAATAGATATAATGGGTGGTAAAGTCGTCAGATTAAGAAAGGGTGATCCAAACACTTCTATTAACTATGATCTTTTTGGTACTCCTTTACAAACCGCTAGGAAATGGATCCGCGAAGGAGCTAAAGCCCTCCACATAATAGATCTCGATGCTGCAATTGGACGAGGAGATAACCTAAAAATTATAACTTCATTAATTCAACATACCAATATTCCCATTCAAGTTGGTGGAGGAATAAGAAGTAAAGAAAAAGCTGAATCACTTCTCAGATCAGGTATTGAAAGAGTGATTGTCGCTACTTTAGCCTTTAAACGGATAGAAAAGTTACGAGAATTATTAACCATATATGGAAATGGGAGAATTATGATAGCTTTAGATTATTTAGATGACAAAGTGATGATAAAAGGATGGACAAGTGCTACAGGGCTTACTTTAGGGGATGCTATTCAGAAATTCCTAAATCTCGGAGTTAAGCTTTACCTTCTCACCTCAATCTCAAAAGATGGTCTTCTTACAGGGCCTGATTATGTAACCCTTCAAAATGAAGTGAAAAATACAGCGGCTGACATCTTCGCTGCAGGGGGAATAAGCGATATACGTGATTTAATCAGATTAAAGCAGATTGGTCTAAGGGGTGCCATTATTGGAAAAGCATTGTATGAAAAGAAATTTAGTTTAAAGGAAGCCATCAAAGTGGTTGAAGGCTACTCTGTTAAAGGGTGTTAATTTTGCTTATTGGAATTAAAGACTTAGATTTTGCTAAAGGAGACGGTTTAATCCCTGTAGTCGTTCAGGAGTATGAGACCAAGGAAGTGCTCATGGTAGCTTATATGAATGAAGATGCACTCAAGAAGACCTTAGACACAGGCCGTGTTACTTACTGGAGTAGGTCTAGAAGGAAGCTTTGGATGAAGGGTGAGACTTCGGGAAACACTCAGAAGGTTAGAAAGATCCTTGTTGACTGTGACTATGATGTCTTGCTTCTACTCGTTGAACAGAAGGGAAACGCTTGCCACACGGGTAAACGATCATGTTTCCATAATCAACTTTAATAATATTCATGTGCTTGAAATGATTGATTCAATCCATCATGATCATCCTGGAAAAGATTGCACAGATGCCTATTTTTAGTGAGATGTAATTGGCGATAATAAATCTAGAGAATTACAATGCATCATTAAAAGATATATACCTTATAACAGGGCAAGGTGTAACCTCAAACATTTATGTTTTCGGTGGGGAGACAATTACAATAGTCGATTCAGGAAATGGCGCAGAAGAAAATAGAATAATACCCCAGTTAAAGGAAATTTTCTCGAAAATACCGAACGTTTCAAAAACGATTTTGACGCATTTCCATTTTGACCATATTGGTGGTCTAGATGAGTTGATGGAATCATATGTACTGGATATTATTATTCATAAAGAAGAAGTACCCTTCCTTAGAGACATGAATATCAAGAGACTTAAAGAAATAAATGCTGGCGATAAGATTGTGATGGGAGAATACCTCTTTGACGTTATCCATACTCCTGGGCATTCCCCCGGAAGCGTTTGCCTTTATGAAAAGAAAACTAAATTTTTAATTTCAGGTGATACAGTTTTCCCAAATGGATCCTTCGGTAGATACGACTTCCCCTTTGGAAACCATAAGGCTTTACTTCAATCCCTTAAACGACTGACAGAGATAGATGTTAAAGCGATGCTTCCTGGGCATGGATTACCCACATTCAGTAAAGTCAACCAACAAATCAAACTTTCATTCATGGCAGCTAAAAGTTATTTTTGATAGGACTCTTAAAACGAGTTTTTCCTATTGTTTTAGGATACTTTTAGGATCATCAATCGTGCAATGTGAATATTCATCTCATCAAGGAAGAAGCTTTGGAAGTGAAAAATAGGTCCTGCGGGTACTTTTTCATAGATTTTATAAGGAGTTTCTGAAAAAGTAACTATGAGAGGTATGAACCTAATATTTATCAAATTAGTAACTTTAAAAAAGTTTTTTAAACTTGAAAATGATTGAATTAAAGCTCTGGTTCTTTCAACTTGAGCATTTATAACCCTTATTGTAGCTACCTTCTGCCAACTTCTTTTCCAACGTTTACAATCTATAGATAATATCAGTGAGTCTCTATACGCGAGGATGTCGATCTCAAATCTCCTAACAACAGATTTAAATCGAAAATGTTTCAAGGTTTTAAAACCATTATATTCTAGAATTAAGATGACTATGTCTTCGAATTCCCTCCAGCTCAAAGCTCTACAAACTTTTTCAATATCAATCCCTTCCTTTATTGCATAAATGGCTAATTGAATTCTCTGATCAAAAGATGCTTCAACTATTCCATGAGTGATCGTTAGTAAATTGTATTCTACTAGGTTGTTTATGTTTCTTATTATAGTGTTTTTTGGAATCTGTGTTTCCTCGAAGATTTTTTTGTTATTCACTGAATTAAGAGTTGCATATTTAATAATGGTCAGGAGAAGCTTCTCATTCATACAGTTAACCCGCTAAATCGATTTTAGTTTGTTAAGATTTATAAGTTGTCTAGAAGCTTAAGCTCCTTTAAGGAGTTGCATATTCACTAATGGCATTTTCAAGCCCCACTCTTATTAGTATGATTCTTTGGCTTTTTAGAACATTTGTATCCAGCATAATCTGTTTTTTTATAGGTTTTTTAGGTTTAAAAATTCTTGATCTAATAACTCTTGATATTAAAGAATTCAAGACTATCAAGGGTAAACCTATTCCAACGTCACTCTTTGTCGGTGGTTTCATCATATTTACCGCTCTCATAGTCCATGGTTCAGCTATAAGTCCAATCTTCCTCGGACAATCCCCTATGCTGGGAGATTTTATCAACCTTCAACGCTTATTTTTAGTTATTCTAAGCATATTCATTAGTCTCTTCTTCGGATGGCTCTTCTATTACGTATTCGCCAAGGTCTCCCCCTTTCAAATCGACCTAGATGATATAAACCAATCCCCTGAAGCTATCGGAATTTTTCTATTCTCATATGAAATCTTCCTTGGTTTAATAATCCATGCAGTCTTAACTATGCCCTTCTGAAGGTCAAACCATGAAAAAATCTTACCAGACCTTCCTCATATGTCTTGTCTCATTAACAACCTCTTTGATGGTGGAGAGTTATGCCTATCCTAGTGGAGGAAATTATCCTCCGACTTTTACTAAACATGGAAGTTACTGGTATGATGAATGGAATATAAATAGGAACTTTTACGATGGTGAAGCTGGTTATTTACCTAACATGTTCTATGAAACTATCGGTATTTATTCTGACCTCGCCTACAGTTGGGGTCTTGAATTTAAACAACGTCATTCTAACAGGGTGGAGCTAGCTCAAACCATTCTACGATTTGTCCAACAATGGACAATTTACGGATATGATGAGGAAAATGTGTTTATGGATGGGGAAGCTCAAGTTGAATGGGCTTGGAATGGAGATGAAATGGCTCACATGGTTCAGAATGTTATTAACAATGCTGGTGCTGTTACAGCTGATTGTGAAGATGTTGCTTTTTTCTCTGCGACATTGTATTATGGAGCTGGTTTTGATGTTGCCATCGTGGATGCCCCAAGTCATTGTGCTTTACTAATCTGGTTTCCTGATTACCCAAACGCTAATATTTATTGGAGTATTCAGGATGAAAGGGGATACGGTTGGATTTGGGTGGAAGCTACAGGGAAGCAAAACATGGTTGGTTGGACACCCCCTTCCTTCAATGATGGTGACTTTACAGCTTATCCTATTACGAAGGAGATTAATACCGTTTTTCTCTTTGAAGAGATTTCCTATTCTCCTTTAGAGCCTTCTCCAATGGAAACAGTTCAGGTTAATGCCAAAGTTGAGGTTTTCACCTCGCAGATAAAAAATGTTTACATCATCTATTCAGTGAATGGAGGCGAACAGCAGACTGTTACCATGGCTCCTAAAGGTCTTTCTTTTTATGAGGGAAACATTCCTGGACAAAAGAAGGGGTCTGACGTTGATTTCTTCATTCAAATCTTAGGGGTTGATGATGAAGCAGTTAACTCAGGTAGTTTCATCTATGAGGTGAAGGAAAGTATTTTCGGAGTCGAACCTATCCTCTTTTACATAGTGGGTGGAATTTTCTTTATAGTTGTTTTATTGCTAATTTTTTCATAAGTTTTACTATGTTTCTGCAGGTCCTCTGATCTCGAGAGGATACTTAAAACTGAGTCTAGTAAGGATATTGCTATTGTAAACGCTGAGGAACTGTAAGGTTTCTCTCTCTTACCAAAACCATTTCATTCTTCTATGTAATTCCCTAGAAATTTAACGGCTCATAGTGTTTAAATGTTCAAAATGAAGTTCATAAATATGTAATGTTCGTTCAAATATTAACCTCATTCAAATTTTTGTTATTGTTTGTACACTCTACATAGTATACTGTAGATCTATACATGGGCCTTCTTACAAGTCAGGTGAATTATATTCTTCCTTACGTTATACAAAGATACATGCTATTCATTTCTATAGAAATTGTCACCTTTGTAATTATCTGAAATCCATAATTGTTTATGTTATGGTTGACAATGCTCTTGTAGGTTTAATGTTTAAACTGCTTTTTATGCTTCAATTGAGGGAATACTTGCTTTAAAATTGAAGAATTTAATATTGAAAGAAAAAATGATGTAATTACATGTTCAAGTTGTGGAAGAGTTTCACAGAGATAAACCATTACTGTATTATAATGTAGTTGTTAATCTGATATTTTAGAATAATTTGAAATAAAGCCAATTAATCTAGATTAAATAAGACAAAGGGTTACAACAATATTACATATTCTTCCTTACTCCTTATTATAACTACTAATCTTAGCAATGTTAATCATGGTTTCTTATCTGTTAAAAGATTGATTTTGTGTAGAGAAGAGAGTAGAGTTTGAGAAGAATATGCTTCTAAATTAATATGCTTAGGTCTTAGCATCCTTATAACATGTATTACTGTGTATTTTATTCGGTATTTTCCTAAATAAAAAACATTGTTAAATACAAAGTTAAA
>JAUWWH010000248.1 GCA_030617005.1 Candidatus Bathyarchaeota archaeon
AAATTTTTCTCAATTGTAATTCCTTTTTTACTTTAGGCTGAAGCGTAATGTTCCTATGTTTAGCTCTTGTTGTGATTTAAGGAAATTTTATTGTTTAAGTGTCTCATTCATCAAGAAATACTCTTTTTAATTACTTGAGATATAAATCATGTTTATGTATTGATCAATATTTATTTCAAAATTGTTCTGAGAGTAAAATCTTTATAATGTAATTATGAATATTTTGTATTCATTAGTTAGAATTTCAAAAAAAATGTTTAGAAGAAGACATGTTTATGTATGAATTTTTAATAAAAAATGGGACTATTGTAACGTCTTCTAAACGCTTCAAAGCTAATCTTGTTACTAATCAAGGAGTAATCATAGCAGTTACTAACAAAAAACCTAAGACTAAACGCGTAATCGATGCCAAGGATAAATTGATTTTCCCAGGTATAATTGACATTCACTGCCATCTTAGGGATCCAGGATTTGAACATAAGGAGGATTTTGAAACAGGAACTCGTGCAGCTGCTGCTGGAGGAGTAACTTTTGTCTTCCCACAACCAAATTTAGATCCTGTACCTAACACAGTTGAGAACTTTAAAAAAGAAGTAGAAATTGGAGCTAGGAAATCCCTCGTAGATTTTAATCCCATCGCATCACCTCTCCTGTACGAGGAGGGTTGGGTTCCCAAGCTTGCAAAAGAAGGGACTGCTTGGTTCAAGATCTTCCAGAAAGTAGCTGCTTATCCCTACTCAAGTCCAGCCTCAACCACAAATACGGCTCATATCTATGAAGCATTCAAGGAGATTGCGAAAACGGGACTCCGTTGTTCAATTCATCCATTTGATAAGAATTTCTTTGAGGAAGCTCCTCGAATAATTGAGAAGAAAGGCATACCCATGACGTTATCAAATTATTTAAAAAATATTTCCACTGAAAAGGAAATGACTTCAGCAGCTTATCAACTATATTATCTGGCAAAGAAAGCTAGAATGAAATGGTATGCACTACATTGTATCTTTCCTGATTACATAGAATTAGTGAGAAAAATAAAGGCGTCAGGAGAATTGGATGTAATAGCTACCGCAGAAACTCTTTGGTCGATGAGCGACAAAGTTTATGATGTAAAGCAAGAGGAATATATCCATGTTGGTTGGCCACCTTTAAATTTGAATGCAGTTTGGAGAGAGATTAACGATGGAACTATCGATTGTTTAGGTACAGATCACGCTCCCCACAATAGAGAAGAGATGATGACTGATGACCCTCTCAATTCACATCTTGGGTTTCCATTCCTTGAATGGTGGGGTCATATAATGCTCAACGAAGTCAATAAAGGATCATTTACGCTTGAAAAATTTGTCGCGATAACTTCCGAGAATGCATCAAAGATTTTCGGATTCTATCCGCAAAAGGGGACTCTTCAAATTGGATCAGATGCTGATATCATTATTGTTGATTTAGAAAGGGAATGGACAATCACTAGCGAGAGAGTATATACTAAGTGTCAACTTAATCCATTTCACAATTGGAAAATTAAGGGTAAAGTAACTCACACAATCCTCAGAGGTCAAATAATCATGGAAGAAGGAGAAGTAATGGGAAAGCCTGGATACGGAAAATTCATTAGACCTACCTATTAGATCATAACTAAACTTTTTTATGGAAACATATTTACATTTTTGTCTTTTTAGCTACCTGAGTTTATGTGCCCTTTTTGGTTCTTCAACAAATTTAAGTAAGAGAAAGAGGGAAAATAATCCTACTATACTACTGATTAGAAAAGGAATGCCAGCCCCTCTTACCTTTAGGTTCCCCATCCATGGAATTACAAATGTTTGAAACCTATACGCATCATATATCAATGTGGATAATATTGGTCCCAAGATTGCTCCAAGACTAAAGAATGCTCTCATTCTTCCGAAAAGTTTTCCCCTCATCTTTTCGGGTATAATATCAGCATTTAAGGCTCGGGATGCTGGCATGGCTACATTATGTCCAAAGGATCGAAAAACCATTACAACAGAGGATGAGATGAGATTGGGTGCGAAAGGAAAGATCATTGTTGCAATGCGGGAAGGTAGAGCCCCTAAGGCTATGATAGGTTTCCTACCGATTCTGTCAGAAATTTTTCCTGCAAAAAAGTTACAGGTTAAACCGACGAATCCCAATAAAGATAAAATGATGCCTATTTGCGGTGAAGTCGCTTGAAATACATCTCTAAAGTAAAGTACACTAATCGGGATAATGAAACCGACAGAGAAGCCGGTTGTTAAGGAAGTGATGTTGAGAATCCTCAGTGATGACTTAACCTTCTCATTTAATTCTACATAAGGTTTTTTTTGAATCATTACTTTTGGGGATTGCTTTCCTGTAGTCTCTTTTACTCCAAACCACACTAATAGCAATGCTATCAAAGCTAGGAGAGAGTCGATGAAGAAAGGGAATCTGTAACTCCACTCAAGTCCAATATTTAGGATGTTCTCACCTAAAAATTGTATAGCACCTCCAAAGACAGGACCCAAGTTAAATCCAATCATACTCATTGTTAAATAAAATCCTATAGCTTCACCTATTCTCTCTTTAGGAACTTGATCTACTAACGACGCTTCAGCTGGAGCAACCACAGCAGCGGTAGCTATACCATTTAACA
>JAUWWH010000074.1 GCA_030617005.1 Candidatus Bathyarchaeota archaeon
CTTCTGAGTGTTCAAATAGCCAGCTGAAAGGTGTGCTGAAAACTAGCCATATGTAGAAGTCGCCGAAGGGTTCATTGATTCCTTTCGCGAGGAAAAGAGCTAGTAATATTAAGAGTGTGATCGTAACCAAAGTTTTTTTATCAATTTTCTTGAGAGACGAAAAATGTTTGGGGGACAATGCCTTGATGATAAACACGGTCAGTGCTGATGTGGCGATTACTGGGACGACTAATGTCAACAGTGATCGTGTGTTGAGAGCGAACGGCTCTATCACACTCGATTTCCAAAGCCTGAACGCGTCCCATATTTTTATATTAGCGCCATCTGCGCCGTAGAGTTCTTCAACTTGAAGTGGAATATTTTGGCCTCCCCAAGTGTACTCTTCTTGAAAGAGCGAAAAGGGTAATATAGCATAGGCATTCAGAAGGAGGGCTAAGCCAACGATTTCGATGAGTAAGACAGAGCAACGAAAAAAATATCGTATAACGCCTTTCCTAATCTTGGAGATAAATTCAACTGCTATGAGGAAAAGGATGAATAATGTGGTATTTAAAGCAGCGCCTGGTGAACAAAAGTTTAATGCTAATAACAGGGCAGGGGCTAACCCGATCTTCACCGTTCCCTTCCATGAAGAATCGTTGACTGCTGCGGGTATGAGAATGAAAAATAGTGGAAGCAGTGCGTAGCTTAAAAGGTTAGGCCACCACTGTATGGTTCCCACAACGTAAGGGTTGAACGTGTAGATTATTGAGGCGAGTATGGCGGCAGCGTAGCACGGTAATGTTCTATCAAAAACTTTTCTCGTGTACTTGAATACTACTATGAAGATCACGAAACTTATTAATGTGAAAAAGAGGCTCCATAGCAGTCTTTGCAGGGTTTCGATGGAAGCGGATACCAACTTAACACTTGCGGCTACCTCCATTAGGGGAGTTAACCACGAGAAAACCACATGGTGATATGGTACGTGAGGGCTGCTTAAGAATCGATTCCACACATATAGTGGCTTTTGGTCAAGCTTGTATGAGAAATATACGTCCCCTGACTCTATAAGCCCTGGTGTAAAGATGACTTTTCTGAAGATAATTAAGGTAAGTGTTATTGAGAAGACTAAACCGATTATAATGGCATATTTGACGTGATTATCCAATTTCCTCATCGGTTTGGCTCCATTCATCGTGGGCTTCCTCGTAAGTCTTTAGATTCTCTTAAACAACTTTCTTAATCTGCCTCAGTTCTTATATTTTCATTTAAATTGGGTCATATGAGAAGTAGAGTTAAATACAATTATCAAGAATATGCCTGATTAGCTTAGTTGTGGACTATCCGCTAACTTCCTTAGCCACAACTACTTTACCTCCGTAGGATTGAACGATGCTCGCTTCGGGTAATTGGGTGGGGTCGTAGCCAGCTTTCACGTGGACATCAGGCTTTAAAATAGTTATCAATTTTTCAGGCGTTGACTCAGAAAAAATGGTAACATAGTCAACACATCCAAGCGAAGCAATTATTTCAGCTCTTTCATCTTCATGGACGATAGGTCGACATTTACCCTTAATTTTTTTGACACTACTATCACTGTTGACTCCGACTATCAACACATCTCCATGTGATTTTGCTTCCTGCAGAGACCTCGTATGTCTAATATGTAAGAGGTCAAAACACCCACATGTAAAAGCAATCTTCTTCTTTTCCTTCTTCAAACTGCCTACAATTTGCTTCAGTTTAATTTGTGAAACAACTTTATTCACTCGATTCACACCTCCACTTACAAATGCAAGAGAGAAAGGTCAATGGAATTTAATTGCTCAACTATTTCGTCTCTGGTTACAACAGCTGTACCAATTTTACCAACTTTTATTCCTGCAGCGACATTGCTTATCATTGCAGCCTCTACCATTGATGCATTTGTGGACATGGATAGGGCTAAAGCAGCAGTCACAGTATCTCCAGCGCCTGTTATGTCATAAATGGCTCTTGCCAAAGCAGGTATATGAACATAGTGACCGTCTTTTTCAAGTAAGGACATCCCATCTTTTCCAAGGGTTATTATAACAGCATCGCATTCAAATTGAGTTAAAAGCTTTATAACTATTTCACGTATACTTGTCTCATCTTTTAATGTCATCCCTAATACTTTCCTGGCGTTATTGACATTCGACTTGATTATGGAGACGCCCTTATAGTCTAGAAAATGCTTAATTTTTGGGTCAACAATTATTTTTTTTCCCTTTTCCTTTTTTAAGTTGATCAACTCTTTTATGAGACTAGTCGTCATGATTCCTTTATCGTAATCGTAGACCACGATGCATTCTATTTCATCCATGTTTTCTCTCATGTAATCTAGAATTTTGTCAGTGTACTTAGTGTCAACTTCTTCTCTTGATTCATAATCAACTCTTACCAACTGATGATGTCCAATTAAAATTCTCATCTTTGTAGTTGTAGTCCTATCCTTATCCTTTATAATCCCTGTTACGTCCCCGCCCTGACTCTTAATTTTGTTGATTAGTCTAGCTCCGTTTTTATCATCACCAACTATCCCTATAGCAGAGACCTCTCCTCCCAGAGATAAAATATTATTAATGACATTGGCAGCCCCTCCAGGCTTGAAAGCTTCAGAGATAACATCTACAATTGGAACTGGTGCCTCAGGCGAAAGTCTGTTTGCTTCACCGAAGACATAATGATCTACCATCAAATCTCCCAATACAAAAAATCTTTTACCTTTAAATTGTTCTATGATGTCAACTAATCTATATACCGAGATCATAAAAACTCATCCTAAGGTTATTTCTGAACTTTTTTTAAAATAATTGATACTGCTTCAAATAAATCAGAAGCGATGTCGTTGGGTTTAATACTTTTTTCCATATCTATATTATCACTTTTAAAGTATTCTACTTCATCTCGACCTTTACCAGTGAGCACTAGTATTGTTTCACAACCAGCTCTATGTCCTGCATAAACATCGTCCATCTTATCACCGACCATAAAGGACCGTTTCAAGTCTATGTCTAAATCTTTTGCAGCGCTCTTTAACATACCCGGTTTAGGCTTTCGGCAATCGCAATCTTTCCTGTAACGCTCTACGCCTATTTCCGGATGGTGCGGGCAAAAGTAGATGGCGTCAATGCGACAGTCATCTCCCAACTTATTAATCATCTTTAGGTTGACTCTTTTAACATCTTCTTCAGTGAAATAACCACGAGCGACACCGGACTGATTAGAAACGATTACAATTTTAAACCCGTTCTTATTTAACGATCTTATGGCTTTAGTCACTCCCTGTATTAGCTTGATTTGGGAAGGATACTCCATGTATTTGACATCTTCACAGATCACCCCATCTCGATCAAGGAAGACTGCTTTATTTCCCAAACAATGCGCTCTCCACTAATTCACAAATTATGTGCCCGATAGTGATGTGGGCTTCCTGAATTCGAGGAGTGTTAGTAGACGGTACCATTATTGCTACATCAGCTAATTCCTTCAACTCAGTCCCGTATTTCCCGGTTAACCCTATAACCTTAGCCCCTCTCGAACGTGCTGCTTTTAGTCCTTTCAACACATTTGAGGACTTTCCACTTGTAGAGATGCCAACTACTACGTCATTTTCGTTCACCTGTGCCTCAATCTGACGGGAGAATACTTCGTCAAATCCATAATCATTTGCTAAAGAGGTTAAAATAGATGTGTTAGTCGTTAATGCCAGAGCAGGTAGGCTCCTCCTCTCCAATTTAAATCGACCAACCAACTCACCTGCAATATGCTGAGCGTCAGCAGCACTACCGCCATTCCCAAATAAAATTACTTTCTTTCCTCTCATATATGCAGTGACAATTAACTCCACCATATTCTTTATTTCATCCACATGATCTCGGGCTAATGTCTCCTTTAATCTACAACTTTCCTCCAATATCTCAACTATTTTTTCGCGCATAACATGTTTCTCGTTTATACTCAATGCATTCTACGTAAGAGTTTCCACAATTATTCTTTTTGATAGTATGCTAGTTCCAATCTACTTAAAATAAATTTAAATTATAATATAATACATTTTTCAAGAGTTAACCATTACTAATTTTGTTTATCAGCTCCTCCACAATCTTCAACACCTTCTGAATCGTTATCGCTTCCATACAAAAGGTTTTACCTCGCTTGCACATTTTTCTCCAGACAGCTGAGCCCTCATTACAAGGGTTACAGCCTACATCCTCCCTTATTATAACGCTGTTTTCATTATACGGCGCAAATTGTGGATACTTTCCAGGTCCGAAAAGAGCTATGATGGGGATATTTAACATTGCAGCGATGTGCATAAGTGATGAATCGTTACAGATGAAAAGATTGCACCTTTCTATCATTGCCATTGTTTGTCTGATCGTAGTTTTACCTGCTAAATTAAAGGCGGGTTTTTCCATTAGTCCTATTATATTATCAACTAAATAAACTTCATCGGATCCCCCGAAGAAGATGATTTTTGCGCCAAATTTCTGATCAAGTTCGTCTGCCACTTTAGCAAAACGTTCCATTGGCCATCTCCTCGGAATGAATGGTGCCCCAGGATGAATCCCAATCAATAATTCATTTTCATGAACATTAATATCTTTCAAATATTTATTCGCCAACAATCTATCTCTTCCAGATAGAAATATGAAAGGTCCTTTAACATCTGTATTTATTCCTAATGTGCGTATCACATCAAAGCATCATTACACCTCTCCTTTATCCTCTGTATGTTTAACCTTGGCATCTAGTAAATATCCTACTTCCTGCCAGTCATAGCCAATTTTCTGCTTGGCTCCACTAAGATAGGTAAAAATAAAGCTTCTATAGGTACCATTAAGATCAAAGACGACATCGCAGTTCAAACTGCGGATCATGATGATGAACTTCAATATTTCTTGAAGATGAATCCTCTTTAGCTTTCTAACGATGTTGGGTTCTGTTAATATTATTCGATTATCGAATGGATCATCAAAGACGATTAATTTATCAACATATGGACTGTTTAATAACACTTCCTTAGCCCAAGAAGCGACAACAAAGACGATCTGAACCCTTGGAAAACTTTCCTTTAGAGCTTTCAACACAGGTAATGTAAGGACCGCATCACCTATATGCCCAAATTTAAGCACAAGAATGGTCTCAAGCTTCTTGGTTTCTATAGGTTCTTTCCTAAATTTCTTCAACAAAATCAATGGCAAATACAGAAATGAGAGTAACCAAAATATGCCTATGTAGATAAACCAAATGGCTTTCCAGAAAATTTCATTCAATAAATCGTTGCCTGACAACTTTCAATCTCCCTTCATGTTCCATTTTAAGCATTGCTCTCTCAGGCTACTTGTCGCGTTCTCATCCACATATTTAGCTAATATGCCATATCGTAAATACTAGCTCGTGTTATTCACTTATCTTACAGTGTTCTTGATTAATGAATTGACTTAATATCTTCTGTGATAGCTATACTTTGGAAAGATAACTACTCATCTTTCTAAATTCTTTTTCTTTAACAAGTATAAAATTTCTTCCTGTACTTTACGGCTACTCCCAATCATATCAGCGATGAGGGCTAATATTACCACTTGAAAACCAACTATTAAAAGAACTGCTGTTAAAATCGCCGAGGGAATATATGATGTTACCATCCCAGTGTTAAGGTAGTGGATAAAAACTCTGAACCCAAAAACTAAACCTATTAACATA
>JAUWWH010000085.1 GCA_030617005.1 Candidatus Bathyarchaeota archaeon
AAGCAACATACTTACTACACATGAACATATCCATACTTTTGAATCCATTTTCATTCTTAGATTTTTAGAGTTCAAAATCCTTAATAGTATATCCTATTATAAACAATCCCCCTCCTCTTTCACAAGTAATATCATCTCCCACCCAATATACAAAATCACCATTTATCGCTACTGCACATACCTTCTCTGCATTGTTAAGTCGTTCATAATTTCTGCCAAATTGGAATATAACTATACATATGACTAGGACAACTATTAATACACCTATAAAATGTAGTATCCTAATACATAGTTCATCTTCTCCTGCTGCTGATAATTTAGTTGGTTTTGTCATTCTACAGGTTCAAGCTCATACTGTTCATCTACTGGTTCTAACTCACCTTGTTCATCCATCATCGTTTGCTCACTTACAACTATCTCCTTTCCGAATATCCCACTTCTCATAAGAACAGAAGATGCTATCCCAAATACAATGGATATGCCTATGAGATAGAATACAGGAGTCAGCAACAAAGACATATCTCCACTAGCCCTATCAAATACCTCACTTGTAGCAGTATAATTAACTGGCATTTTTTATTAATGGGAAATTATAAATTTCTCATTTATGATGAATCGCTATGCGATTCAACATATCATCATTCTATTGGGTTAATTAACTCAATCGTGCAATTACAATATTTATCAGGATTGAGAGCAATATCAATACAATTAGGAAGAGCAAGAGTTATGACGTAGGCAATCCATAATCCAATCCCAATTCCTACAGAGATACCAAGCCAAAACCAATAGGGTAAATGATGAAATTCTCTATTCATCCATTCCTTAAAGGGGATTCGTTTAACTGGTTTACTCATTTTTCAATTAAATCTACAAGTGCCCTTCTAATTGAACGAAACGTATTTATCTCATAATCGTGGTAACCTACTTTAAACTTTAGAGTGAATTCAGAGGGTGAATAATCTCTTAAATGTTCAATTATTCTAATAGATTTCTCAATATTTTCTATTCTTCCTTTGATTTTGGATAATAATTCAGTATCGGTCATTGTTATTCTACCCACTCTTAACTCTTTCCAATCCTTTTCGTATCAGATAGCGTACCATATCTGAGGAGATCATATCTGAGGAAATAAGCCTAAAACCGATCCTACTTTCTAATTCCTTCTGATAATTCTTAAGCTCTTTTTCTAAATCATCAGGACACAATATAACTAGGGATTTAGCCATTCTCTCAATATATTAAACGGGGGGGTGAGGTATGAACCTCAAAATTCTACAGATTGAGTGGTGGTTGGAAATGGTTAGTTTTTGAAGAATCAGAAGCCCCCCCATAAAAAAAAATGAAGAGGAAGATTATTTTTCCTCCTCTTCCTCATCTCCTTTATCGAAGTTACCCAGTACGTTACCCTCTTCCCTACTTTCCATATACAGCTTCGCTATCTCATGGTCGGAATAGGTATCAAACATATGTCTTACTAAGGTATGGGTTAAAGAAGTCCTGTTCACAGGTACTCTACACTGCCTGAATGTCTCAATAATCCGATCCTGATTATCGGTTATATCACTCATGGCTTCCTTCCTAGCAATCGCAGCCTGTTTTATAGCTTCCTTTTCCTCCGGCATTTTCTTTTTGGTTTCGGTCATTTTTGGTTTTTAGGTTTAATATTATTTAGATTTCAGTCTTTAAATACCGCTATACAAGAAGGAAAGGGTGCTGAGTTGTGGTACTCATCAAATTTTAATCTTCCTTTAATGAATCTGATCTCTTTTGCCTTCATAATCCAATTATGCCACCACTTAGTATCAGTTCTGGATGGGATCAAAAATACAATTAATGATTCTTCATAACCCTTTTTAATCCACTTCCCGATCTCCCGACCATAGGGAGGATTTACAAAATTACGATTTCCCCATTCAATATTCAATCCATCAAACGAAGGATCGGGCGGACAGGGATCAAAATCAAAGTTAAACTCCTCATTAAGTTTAGCATATAACCATTTTGGAGTTTTCCAGTCCAACCGCAGGGAAGAGAACATGAGATCAGTATTAACCATTGTTAATCTTTGTGAATAATCTATATATAACATACGCATCTACAATAAGTATTACGCTCCAAAAGAGTTGCCAATACCATATCATCATATTACTCCTATCTCTAATTCATCCTTAGTTAATTTCCTTATAAACCTTGCAGGAATCCCATACCACATTTCATTAGCTGGAACATCTCGGTTTACAAGTGAACATGCTCCAATGATGCTATTCTCCCCAATAGTAATCCCCGGAAATATTACAGAGTTTGCTCCAATCCGGCAGCCTTCCTTTAACGTTATTTTACCCCGCTTACCATCTATGGTTGATTCGCTCATTATGACACAATGGTATCCTATTTTGACATTGTTCTGAATCTCTACGCCATTTTCGCATCCGATAACCACAAAGTTACCTATCTGTGTATTCTTGCCCAGAGTAAGATTCTCTTTATATCTTACAAGCCAGAGCCATTGCGTCAAGCCATATTCAGAGTATTTGGGTTTATCCATCTTCTATACAAATTCTTATATGAGCCTAAGTTTTCTTGAATGCAATCAATCTATTCAAATCCGCTAAAATATCCATCAAAAGACTAGACTGCTTAAGATCAAAGCGTAATGATCTAATCTTCAAATCATTCAATTCAACTTCAATCAAATCTTTTAGCAGTTGATATTCTCTCAAAGTCAAAGAGCGTCTGCCCTCTATCCTCTTCTCTAAGAGTACATCAAGGGTTGTTAGGTTTGCCATCTCCAATAATCCTCTTCAAAGGAACACCCTTTATATCCTTATTCAGCATCTTTTCAACTGCTGACACTGGAATAGTGTACCATTCATCCTCTGCATATTTCAAAATAATTGCCTTACCTGAATCTGATAGAGACAGGAATTTATTCGTTCTTTCTAGTGCCATTTTTCCATAAACTCAGATAGTAGTTGATTAAACGTAATGTATGTAACTTCCAACGTAGAGGAAGTATGACATACTCCAGCCCACTATCAGATTGGATATAGTAAGGCAATCCAACTAATAGTTTTTTGAGTAGAGAGGGATTAATAACTCTCATATCCCCTCTCACTGCATCTACTATAACCACATAACCTCTTTTTTGAATTAAAGCATCCACCTGAATTTTGGATAGATAAATATCCCGTCGAAAAGCATTAACTCCCTGCCGAAGTCCCTTAACCTCTACATATCTACCTGCAACAATAAAATCCAGTGGTTTATCCTTCTTGATAGGGATACCCTCTGCCTCGATTAAATCCTTAAATTCCTCCTCATAGATATTGGGATTAATAAAGGTTTTATGGATCATATTAACAGTCAATCAACTTAACCTGTAACTCCTCCAACTCTCCTTTCCTATTTTTCTCTTTCATTCTTCTCAATTCAAAGAGATTGTGCAATGATCTCTGGAATGTTTCATGTTCCCGCATCAATTTTGACGCTTCCGATTCAGTAGATTCACCAGTTACCACTTTCATTCAGCAGATGAATCCTCTTCAAATATCCGTGAATCCCAAACACGTTGTGTTGCAGTAGCGTTTCCTATTATACCCCGTTTGTTAAGCAGCCGCATGACTTGGTTAAACATTGCAGTCTTAATATCTATTGTACGATATGTTCTAGGTGAACCGATTATCAACACTTGATAATGAGTGTATCCTTTTCGTTGAAAGTGATTCCGAAGGAGTTTACTGTTAAGTCTCATATGCTTCTTGGCAAATTCCTTAGATTCATATATGGCTAAGTCATAGGTTAATAATTTCATTTAAACTTCCGTCCATTATAAGGATTAATCAGTGTCGCCTCTGAAATTTCCTTCCTCCTTCTCCATTCGCTCCCCTGAGTTTTCAAATCAAAGAGAATATCGTCCCCTCCTCGCATTCTGCTGAAATACAATCGTCCGACACAATCTCCAAGATATTCCCTAATTGCTAATCTCTGTTCCACTGTCAGAGGATCATCAAATTTTAGGATAAAATGATAACCTCTTTCAGAGGAGGATTTATAGATTCGTATTGAATCACTGAGCGATTTAGCATTAAAATAAGTAGTAAGGATTGACATATCATTACATCTATCTAAATCTATCCCTACTTCCCTTTCCTTTGCATTTATTATCACCTGTGCGATAGAACCTACATTGACCATTTTTCTCGTAATCTTCTAGCAATTCTCCGCCCCCCATCACTAGGTCTATAAACCGATCTATCATATCTCAAAATCGCCCCATCATATATCTCAACCTTAGATTCATCTATATATCCTTCATGTTCTTCTAATCCAGATGCCCCTTTCGGAGACATATCGAAATAATCCAAAATCGCATCTGAATAATCAACTTCCTTGTGAGAGTCATAGAAATAATCCCTCATAGCTTCACCTACCCTTCCAAGTCCCCGATGTATCGCCTCATCCTCAGAACTTGCCGAGATAATCGTTCTAAGTTCTAATTGTTTGAAGCTAAATCTTCTACTTCCAGAATATTTAAGGTAAATTGTAAAAAGATATGTGGGCATTTTTGTTTTTAGGACATCATCTTTCGTAGTTGTTTATTAAACACGCCACAAACACTATCAAATTCTACTTTAAATCTTAATAACTCCCAATCAATCCTCTGTTCCATAAACTTAATAATCTTCTCAACTGATCCTATTCCAAATAAACCTCTCAATTCTTTCAAAACTTCTAAATCTTCACAAAAGTAACAACCCCTTTTTATCTGAGTATCTAATCTCCACTTTATCCTATTCAATGAATCACCATAGAGAACCATATAACAAAGTTTCCTTAGATACTTCTGCAAAAATGTTGCCTTCTTATCAGAATCCTTTAAAAACCGTTCCATAGATTCCACTTCCCAATGCAGTTTATACCCCTCCAAGAAATGATAATCTGATTCAGTAATCATCCGTGTAAGATACTCCCGTACTACAGCAGAGATAGGAACTCCTTGTTTATACGCTATCTTTGAAAGAGCGTCTTGCATTCCACCATCTACTCTGATAGTCATACTCACCTCCAAATCCAACCCCATATTATATTGTCTCATTCTTATCTCCTCCTTACTAATCCAACATCTCTTCACAATCCAATTCTCTCCAAAAAACTCTTTTTCTTAGAATCAGAATTAAGCACAAATGTAAAACCCATCCCTTCCAGTTTCTCCCTTACAGCAGAGCGGACAAACTCAGCTTTAGAAATGTGAGAATCTATAGATACAGCCTCATTAACTGTTTCATTCAATGTTTTAGGAACTTTGATATTCCAAGTGTCCTGTTCGATCTCAACCATCCTATCTCAACTCATACTATCAAAATGATAGCACTTATATATTACATATCACCCTTTAAATACTAATCCATTTTACAAACCGATAGCGGGAGGGACTACAAACGGCAG
>JAUWWH010000186.1 GCA_030617005.1 Candidatus Bathyarchaeota archaeon
AACAGTAGCAGGTATTATTGCATCAACCATCGGATGTCTTCTATTCGTATCACCTCATAAAGCGTTAATAGTATCCACAATTAGTATGATTGTGGAGAGCGTTCCTTTACCGATTAATGACAACTTACTTATCCCACTAATCGCTGGATTATTACTCATAATAATTCCATAAAAATAAGATTAATCGTCTTCAATTAAAACCATTACTATTATCTAAATATTTAATAAAAAACCTAGTTCACTACTCTGAAGTTCTTAGATTAACTTGTAACAAATCTTTCGAATGTTAGAATTCAAAAAAGGAAACTAATACATCTCCCATTTGTGGTTTACGGAGTCTAAAAAGAAATTTACAGTAACATCATCAAAAAACGTTTTATACACCATGACAAAAGAAAAAACGTGGTTAAACTCATGACAAAAACTACAGGAGTCAATGCAATTGCAAAGACCTTGAAAAAATTTGATACAGAATACATCTTCTATATCTTTGGCTATGGTGTTCCAAGTCGTGAAATGGAAGCTGAAGGTATAAAGATGGTGTTAACACGGAACGAAAAGTGTGCAGCTTACATAGCTGACGGCTATGCAAGAATTGGTCTAAGACCTGGCGTAGCTTGGGGGTATAGAGGACCTGGATCGATGAACCTTGCAGCAGGCTTAGCTGATGGTTATTGGTCTAGCAGTCCCATAATTGCTTTGACAAGCGCTACTCAGAAATCTCACATACATAAGGACAGTTATCAAGGGATTCCCGACATTCGTCACTTCGATGAAGTGACAAAGTGGAACGTGGATGTCCCTACGCCAAATATGGTTGGAGATATTCTGCGTAATGCTTTCCAAGTGGCCACAAGTGGATGCCTTGGTCCTGTTCACGTCAACTTCCACGCCGATGCGATCTTTCAAGAAGCCGATCTTCCTGAACCTTTTGGAGATCAAACCTACAGTAAGATTCCTGCAAAGAGAACGAGGCCAGATCCTGAAGACACAAGAGCCGTAGTAAAAGCCTTAACCGAAGCTGAGCGTCCAGTCATTATTGCAGGTCAAGGTGTCCTCATCTCCCAAGCTTCGGATGAACTGATCCAGCTCGCTGAGATGTTGAATATTCCAGTCGCTACAAGTAATACGGGTAAGGGGCTTATTCCCGATGCACATCCTTTAGCCATAGGAGTCGCAGGTTTATACTCAAAAGCTACAGCAAATCAAGTCATAGAAGACTCTGACCTCGTCTTCTACATAGGATGTAAAACTGGGAACATGGTGACTTGTAATTGGACCATCCCTAAACCAAATACGAAAGTAGTACAATTGGATATTGATCCTGAATTTATTGCTAGGAATTATAAGACAGAAGCTTCTATGGTATGTGACTCAAAGCTTGGGCTCCAAGATCTTATAAGTATGGTAAAGCAGATGATGCTTAAACCTGCTAAGAACAGTCAAGTACGCTTGAAGGAAGTTGAAAGAATTATCAAAGTGTGGAATGAGAAAGCAGATGCTGAGTTAAACTCTGATGCTATACCGATCAAGGGTCACCGTTTAGTAAAAGAGCTCAGACAAGCTCTAACCCCCCACGATATTCTTGTGGCTGACACTGGTTCAGAGACTATTTGGACAAGCCTCTTCTATGAAATATTAATGTCAGGAAGAAACTATATTTGTTCTGCGGGATCTCTTGGATGGAGCTTCCCTGCATCCATCGGTGCCAAACTTGCAGCTGGTGACCGAAAAGTTCTTACATTGATTGGGGATGGAGGCATAGGCTATCATATAGGTGAGTTTGAGACAGCGGTGCGATATAATGTACCTTTTGTAACAGTGGTTTTAAATAATATGTCCTGGGCAAGGCCTCCAGCTACGCTCAAGAATCCTGTTGACTTTGGGAAGATAGCTACAGCCTTCGGTGGCTTCGGTATTAGGGTTGAGAGACCTGGAGACATTGCTGGTGCAATAGAAGAAGCCTTTGATTCAGGTAAACCAGCCATTGTAGACGTTATTGTAGATCGTAAAGAGAGCGGTTATGTCGCTTTACTCACTTCAAGATCGTGGATATCAGAGAAGTCAACTGAATTTTCATTCATGTAAATACTTAAAAAAAAGTGTTGCGGTAAGATATATCAAGGAGACTACGCGTGCCTAAACAAAAGCTTAAATATAAAGCTGGAGCGGAGAGTTAAAAAGTGTTGACGGTGCTTTAGATAACTTGAAACGTTTTGACTACATTACCCTTGATGACCCCATTGCGTGTGATGCGGTAACTTTTAGTTCTACAAACATCTTCATGTACATGGTTGGATTGATGATAGACTTCTTCGATCGAGAAAGGAGCATTGGACAGAAAAATACAAATTAACTACCATAACATTCACAACTAGTGAAGATTCCAGCATTCCACACTATTAAGCTTGAAAAGATGTATATAGCGTTTAAGCTACAGAAAGAAACTGAAGGGGCTGCATCTCAGGATGTACTGAGTGAAAAGAGGTGGTTACTAGTAAGAAGATGAAAGAAGTCTTATCCAAACAATACAGAGAAACAAAAGAGAAGAACTTATTATATACAAAATATTAATAATGAGAGTTTGACTCTTATAAACACGGAAGTTCTAAGAGTAATGAAATGGTATCTTGAAGAAATAATTGAAGGATTTTCATCGTTAAGAAAAAGTTGAAGAAAGTTAAGTGTTAATTATGAGTATTTTAAGTAGAATGATAGGATATGTTAGGAAATATTGGTATTTAACCACACTTAGCTTTTCCCTAACAGTAGTATCTAGATTTTTAAGAATTTATGTTCCACTTATTTCAACTAAAGCGATTATCGACGATGTTATCCTTCAAGGTCATTATGATCAACTCCCCTTTTATCTAATTCTCATTCTTGGGATATATTCTTTAAACAGCATTATTTCCTTTGTCCAGAGGTATATGAACGCTTATACAAGTCAGAAAATAGTTTTTACTATTAGAAATGAACTATTTACTTCTCTACAAGAGAAGTCCTTCAGTTTTTACGACAGAACTCAGATAGGACAATTGATGGCAAGGGTGACTAGTGATATTAGAAGAATGACTATGTTCTACTCTTTTTGGATAAACTCACTTTTCGGTTCAATCATCCAAATCATTCTTATTTCTTATTACCTTGCAGGGATGGACATTAATTTAACACTTATTTCGTTAGTAACGATCCCTCTTGTATTTGCAGTTAATTATTTCTTTATGAAAAAAATCCATCCTATAAATTCCACGATAAGAGAGAAATATGGACTATTAAACGCCACACTGCAACAGAACATCGTTGGTATGAGTGTTGTCAGAATATTTACAAATGAACAATTTGAGCTGAAAAAATTTAAGGAAGTAAACAATACGTTTTTGAATGTAAACATGCAGGAAGTGAAACTTAGGGCGATCTTTCGACCATTTACAGGTTTTCTTCTAGGTCTAGGTACTGCAATTTTGTATTGGTTTGGGAGTGGAGAGGTCATTCGAAATACCCTTTCCTTAGGTTCGTTACTTCTATTTAG
>JAUWWH010000188.1 GCA_030617005.1 Candidatus Bathyarchaeota archaeon
GTATGCTTTCAATAAATCCAGTTATGCACGGGAAGTATTTCTCTGGAAGAAGAAAGTTTTATCGACCGTGGATAGAAGTCTACTTTGTAGGTAAGATTAAATTTGAGTCTTATGAGGAATTACTCTCTTATGGAACCCTTGAAAAACTCTTCAAAGAACTTTCCAAACTTCTTCCTCCAGGCGGAAAACTGATGGTACCTTATATCTATCATGATACTGACGACGCGTTAAGAAAAGGGGCGCCACCCGCAACTACCGAAATAGGGTATCTCATGTGGCGAGCAGGATGTACATGGTTTAAGGACTGGTACTTTAGTGAAGGCGGGTGGGAAGGCGACGTGAAGATCCAAGGTAACAAGCCTTTTGATGAAAACCATTGGGGGAAGAACGTGCATGAGATTTACAAAGAGGTGAAATACTTCTTAACAACAAATAAAGCCAATGATGAAATCCTGATTGACTGTAAATATCGTGCCAAATTAATTTTAGAAGATATAAAAACACAAATTCCAGATATTTCTCTTTAAGATCTACATTTGTTAGTTCTTTGATGGGTGCTTAGTTTGAAATTTAGTATGACAGCAAGGGCATCTGCTATCAAGTATGCTATCCGAGATTTAGTGGTTCTTGCAAAGGAGGAAGAACGTAAAGGGAAAAAAATTCTTTATTTAAACATAGGCGATCCTATTAAGTGGGATTTTGTGCCTCCGAAGTCGATTCAAGAAGGATTAAAGAAATATGCTCAATCCGGAGAGTATGCTGATTCCCAAGGAGTGTTAGAATTACGTGAAGAAGTAGCTAAATGGGAAACTGAAAAGAAATCTCCGACAACACCAGATAATATTATAATAGGAAATGGTGTTAGCGAAGGAATTAGTTTTCTTTTTGGAGGGCTTATCAATGAAGGGGATGAAGTCCTGTTACCTAATCCTAGTTACCCTCCCTATATAGCGTATTCCAATTTTCATGGCGCTAAACCAGTTTTATTTCAATGTGAAGAGGAAAATGATTGGCAACCCGATATAGAAGATCTCAAAGAGAAGATATCTCCTAAGACAAATTTACTTGTTCTTATTAATCCTAACAACCCGACTGGCGCTGTATATGAGAAAGGAACTCTCAAAGCTATTCGAGACCTTGCTTATGATCACAAATTATTGGTATTAAGTGATGAAACGTATGATAAAATAGTTTTTGACAGATCTATGACTGCCTTCGCAGAAGTGGCAGAAGTTATGCCCTTCATTTCGATGAATAGTTTTAGTAAAGTTTTTCTAGTACCAGGTTATCGAATTGGATACACCTGCTTTCATCATGAAGGTGAATTAGATGACATCAAAGAAGCAATGCTTAAGCAAGCCCGAATCCGTCTCTGTTCAAATACACCTGCTCAAAAAGCGTGCGCCTATGCCTTGACACAGAGTAAAGACTTTATTAAAGACACAATTAGCAGATTAAGAGAGCGCCGTGACTTTTGCTACAAGAGATTAAATTCTATTGAAGGAATTTCTGTAAGGAAGCCCGAAGGGGCGTTTTACATGTTCCCCAAAATCGAAAATAAGGATGATAAAGAGTGGGTTGTAAATTTATTACGACGAAAAGGAGTTTTAGTAGTTTACGGAAGTGGATTTGGAACACCAGAACATTTTCGGATTGTTTTCCTTCCATCTATTGGCATATTAGAAGAAGCGCTTGATAAAATAGAAGAATATATGATAGAAAAGTGAATTATTAGTTTTCCTGTGATCTGTTGGAACTTTATATCGTGAATTTGGAAAGAAGGGCCGATTTACTTCTTTTTTGTGAAAAAGAAATGATACCAAAATCCGCAAGGTTTATATGTAGAGTTAACAATATAAGTATTGATAACTCTACAATTTATGGAGATTGAATATATGAGCCTGAAATCTTGGGAAAAGGACATTAAAGAGTTAACCGTTCTTGGTAAAGAATTTTTCGGAAAGACTCAAGTGCTTATCACAAAAATTACAAAGGAATTAGAAAAAGAGACTGCGAACAGAGTAAATGAATTCAAGGATACTTTCAGTAAATTTATGAAGATCCTACTTAAGGCTGAGATCGCAGAAACTGCCGCTTAAGCCGCATTTTTCATTTTTTGTATTCTAAGAGGATTGAAAATGTTGGACGAAGACTTAAGAAATAAAGTAAAAGAACTCTCTCTTAAGTGGAGAGAAAGTAAGGAGCCTCACTATATCCAAGAAGCTATAATTATCGCAAAGCGGATTAAAAATGGGAAAGCTCAATCATTCTTAGAGATTTTACATGCTCTTGCTGAGGCTAGTACTACCTAAACCCTGCTGAAGAAATGTTAACTTTTTAATAGAATACTTCACTCTTCTCACTCAATTTTTATTTACTCTTTGAGTAAAAAAATACTTTTCTAACTACTAGTGTCTCGTTTTTTGTCAGTTGTCTGAATTTATGATCACAGGCTACTTGAAAATGCATAAAGATAAAGCCTTATTAAAATTCGATTTCAGATTGATAAGACATGAATGACGATAATTCTTCAAAGGACATCGGAGATAGATTTCAACTAGAGACTAAATATCAAAGAGGCAAATTACCAAGACATTTTCTTGACCGGGACAATAAACCTAAACTCTACAAAGATTATGAAAATCCGATTGACGTGATCTCAATACCAGAACCTGATTTTAATAATGAAGCAAAACTTATGGAGATTTTGGCTAGCAGAAGGTCAAGGAGAAACTATGATCTTCAAAAACCACTTGAACTCAAAGTTTTATCAACCCTCTTATGGGCGACCCAAGGGGCAACTGAAAAATTAGATACACAATTCGGTCATCTTTTCTTAAGAACCGCCCCCTCTGCTGGTGCACTCTACCCTATTGAGACTTATTTGAATGTTCGACTCGTTGCTGGCCTTGAACCTGGCATTTACCATTTTAGACCACATTACTTTGATCTTGAGTTATTAAAGAAAGGTGATTACTCAGAGGAGTTTTCACTGGCTGCACTCAATCAGAAGATGGTGAGATCGGCACAAGTTACGTTTGTATGGACTGCTGTTGTTGAAAGATCGAAATGGAAATACCTTCAAAGAGCCTATAGATACATATATCTTGATTGCGGGCATATTGGTCAAAACCTGTATCTTGCCGCGGAAGCTCTTCAGTTAGGCTGCTGCACAATTGGTGCTATTTTTGATGAAGAAGCAAATAAGTTAATAGATGATGTGGATGGAATCAACGAAACCGTTGTTTATATGGCAACTGTTGGATTATTTCGATAGTCACTACAAACTATCCTTCTATGCCGTCATAAACATCATTATATTTTAAAATCTCAAAAAGATTGTCTCAATGTTCTAGATCTTAAAAGGAAAAAGATTTACTAAAGAAACCACCAATAGTAATGATGGGGGTTTTGAATTATGCCAAAATATGTGATTAAACCAAATGTATATAGTATCTCTATCAATGACAGGACAACTGACCTATTCGAAGGACTTTGGCCAGTAAC
>JAUWWH010000255.1 GCA_030617005.1 Candidatus Bathyarchaeota archaeon
AATCCGAAGATGCTGATTATTCACTCAACTGTTAAACCCTTCACGACGAGGAAGATTGATCAGGATGAAAGGCTTCCACGTGAACTGCAAGTTCTGTACAGTCCTATTCGTGGCCTTCATGCACGTATGGAATTTGACTTGGGTAGGTATGACAAATTTTACGCCTCCTATCGAGACGACTGCAGTTCATTTAAGCACCTCCTCTCAGATATGACACTAACAGGCTATCAAGCGAAGACGCCACATACTTTAGAGTTCGCTAAAATACTCTGCGACACCACTTACTTTGGGTTTCTGATAGCATACGCCATGAAAACTGAGGAGATCGCCATGAAATATGCTATTGATTACGATGAAATGTGGATGTTCGCCGACCAAATACATCAATATCTAGGAAATCGCCCCCCCGCTGGCTCAAAAGAGTCCAACAAGCTTTATGCAGATCCCAAAGGCATAGGAGGACACTGCATCCTTCCAAACCTAGAAATAGTAAAAGACGACCTAAAAGAAGTCTATAACCTGATTCATCAAATCAATGAAGCCTATATAGAACGACATAAAAAATGATGAAAGAAACATCCTAAACCTTGAAGAAACTAACATTTAATCAGCATTAAAAAAGCAATTTATTACTTATCATGGTTACTCAGTGAGAAATTACTTAAATCTCTACTTAACATACAATACTAACGTTAAACTACTATGAAAAAGAGAGATAAGAATGCTTCCGAGAGTACCCACATATATCCCCGGATTTGATGAATTAATCGAGGATGGTTTCTCACAAGAAAGCATAATCCTATTTGCAGGCAACCCAGGCTCTGGAAAATCGATCTTCGCGGCTCAATTTTTGTATGAGGGTGCAACAAGAGAATCTGAGAATGGCGTTTATGTCTCTTTTTCTGAAACACGAGTCTCTCTCCTTCGCAATTTGTTGAGGTTTGGATGGGATTATGAGAGACTTGAAGCTGAACGTCTGATCAAAATTTTAGACTTATCTACGACCAAGGAGCTTGGGATTCAAAATAATTTGAATAGGATCTTAGAAACGATAAAAGATGTTGACGCTAATAGACTGGTCATAGACTCTATCACAGCCCTTACACTACCATTGGAGAAACCTGCTGATGTGCGGTTTCTAATTCATTTACTCTACAGATTCCTTAAGCAAGTAGGATGTACAACCATTATGATCTCAGATATTCCTTGGGGCTCTCAAAAAATCGGGTCCAGTGTTGAAGAATTCATAGTAGACGGCTTGATCTTAATGCTCACAGACTATGATGAAGATGGTGATCTAAAACGAACCATGCGAATACTGAAGATGAGGACAACCAACCACTCCAAAAAAACAATTGCTTACGAGATTACAGACGATGGCATTCAGATCAATGAGAAAAGAAAATAAAACATGAACATACACTCTTAATAAGGAGCTATTTATATGCCGAAGATAGGCGGAGAAATAAAGATATCGCTTATATCTACAAAAGTAACCAGTCGTATCAGAGAAATTATCATTCAACAAGCCTCACGTGAGGGAATCACAACCTCAGAATGGCTAAGGAAACTTATAATAAAGGAATTAAAAAACGAGAATCTTCTATCTATCGTCTTCAAAACACCCAAAGTATAATGATATAATCATCACCCCTACTTCCCGTAGAGGTAAAACAGTTTCTCAGCTATTTCCAACATCTGACATGTCTTTAGGTATAGCACGTAAGAGTCACTATAGAGAAGAATTTTTGGTGCGGCCGCCGGGATTTGAACCCGGGATCACCAGCTCTCTTAAGCAAGTTGAAACCCCAAGAAAAACTTGAGTCTTAACCCACTTTGGAAGGCTTACCCGCTATAAAGCTTGGGGTCCTAAACCAGGCTAGACCACGGCCGCTACATCCACCTACATCTATTACATTCTCTTTCTAACATCACCTAGCAATCTAAAACTTTGGTGTTTGAATTGATATAAATGTTCATTTACAAATAGTTTACTATTCTACGTAAACACCAAATGTTTCATAACCTAATTCTCACACTACCTTCTTAACATTTACTCACCTTTACCACCTAAAAATACTTTAAAAAATTGGCTCTCCCCCTCTTTTTTGAAATACATTTCAACAGGCAACTTGAATCATTAATCTTTATAACTTTCAAAATCAAGGGAATACCAAAAAAATAATGAAATCAAATCCCCCAACAGCTCCTGTCATCGTTAACTTCCTGAGCCCTCCTTACGAGATCTATTTAAGTAAAAGCACTCTCTTTTATCCACTCAATTTTACAATATTCTTCGGCTTGTTGAGTCTGTATTGAAACTTTATAAATAGCAGAATAATAGTACACCTGCGGGAAATCGTTGATAACTGTATCTCTTCAAGAAAAGATTATTGCAACTTGTAAAGAAGTTGAAGACACAAATGAGATAGTTGCCATAACCCTTTATGGTTCAAGAGCCTGTGGATACGCAAGAGAGGACAGTGACTATGATATCCTCCTTATCCTCAACGAGTATTCTAAAAGAGTCAAATATAACTATCTAACTAATGATCAACTACAACTAGC
>JAUWWH010000236.1 GCA_030617005.1 Candidatus Bathyarchaeota archaeon
AATCCTTTCCCTCTTCTAGGGTCAATCCATCTCTGTAAGATTCCTCTAGTACTCCCACTGCGATCTGAGCCCCTGAACCTACTGTTACATATTTATCTGGAATAAGTGAACCCATTGGATCCAGAGTATAAAGACTGGGACCTTCATCATCGACACCACCAATGATCGTCTGGGTGAAGTATGGAAAGAATTTTCTTTGAAACAGGAGATTTGACATGGTCTTTGCTGCAGCTTTCACTGAGATCCTTCTACCATTATTCAGTTCAAAGAGTTTAGCATATGCTGAAACTTGACGCGTCAATATCTGCATGTCGGCTACTAATCCAGCGCAAGCGGCGCCGATGTGATCAATGATTTTAAATATTTTTTTACCGGCCTTACTCATAACAGTATACCCGTATGAAACCCTTTTTTCAGAAGCTAATACAACTCCATCCTTACAGATTATACCTATCGTCGTTGCCCCGGGCAGATACATTTGACTCATTACAATTCCTCCACAAACCAGATTTAGAACTAACTATTAAAGAATATGGTTTCTTATAAGATCTTTGGGTTTGAAGATTTTACGATTAGAATGATTTTGAAGTCGTTTTTTAGGATTAACAGGAAAATATGTTAGATAATGTGCTAATTTTTATCCAGAGTAAAGCGTACATGAATAGAAAAAAATTTTCCGTTCTTTTATAGAGGGACTTAAAACTTTATGTTTTAGCTATAAAGGGGATAGCAAGGAAGTCATTATTCCGTTTCTTCGAATTCTTGAGATAAAATGTTAAAAAAAGGTGGATTAAATCACCTTTATAACAAGAAGATACCGCGTTTTTATATTCGACTTAATATTTTTTTTAAAAATGAAAAGGGGATTTAACTTGAAATATGAGTTCTTTTCTGCAGAGTGTCGTTTGCGAGAGTAGTTGAGTATTATAAATAAGTTTACAGTTTCATGTATAATCGTAATACTTAAAGCATTATTAATGTATGATGTGATGACACAGTAAATCATTTGTTAAAACAGTTTGATTAAAGATTTTCATATTCAAGAAGGCCGTTTTGACATTAATAATGTAAATAGATTAAAGTTTGATTACGTATTTGCTATGTTTAAGCTTCAAATAATTATTGTTGAAGATCTTATCAAATTAAAGAAGAGACTGTTTAATTTTGTATAACCAGAGGGAAATGATAATTTGAAAATGGTTACTGTTAAGATACCTGAGGATTTTGTTGATGGATTGAATAGGTTAGTAGTAGAGGGGATGTACCCCAGTAGAAGTGCAGCTATACGTGTAGCAGTACGGGATCTGTTAAAAGAGATTTTATGGATGGCAAATGAGAATACGGCTTTAATGAATACTCCGATAACCTTCAAGCGGTGGATTTTAGTTACATGTCCAGAATGTAGAAAAGTAGTCAATATAAGAAGAGATTGGACAAGTCGGCATTGCCCTCATTGTCAAAGAAAGTTCTCTGTGAATTTTGATGAATTATTAATAATTGGAACCTGCGAAAAATTAACTGATGCTCAAAGATATATGTCTCAACCCAACAGTGCGAGGGCAAGAAATAGACAAAAGTGGTAACACCTCAGATAGATTGCATATTCAGAAAAATAGATTCAATCTCGTGAAGTATATCCACACTTAGTACATCTATAGAACTGGGTCGCAGATTCATCAGTCCACTGAGTTTGCGCGCGCCATTGGAAAGCTAAAGCATTAGCACACTTGGGACAGTTGAATCTGACAGTTGGTAGATTATTTAAATCCTCTTGTTCATCCACGACTGTAATTATACCATCTTTAGGGAGATCTAACTGTCTCTTTGGAGTAGAGAATTTGGTCTCAGTTAAGCGCTTTTTATAATTACACTGTGAACAAGATAACCACAGTGCAACACCATCCTCTCCTGGACCTAGTACTAATTTAGTTCCACAAGTTGGACAAAATTCCATCTTATTTTGATACCTCCCTTAGATAAGGGTTTATTGATGCCACTTATTATCCACAATTCTAGAATGATTCTTCTTTACTGAGCTTTCGAAGAGTTTTTCCTCTAATGCGAAAATTCAGTTCTTCTATTGTCTCAGAGAAAGTTTCTTCCTTTGATCTTCCCCCTAATTGTCATAGAACACATGCCATCAGTGAGTAATCTACACATTATACAGACAGCATAGTTACAGTTTCCCCCTGTACATGAATCCTCTACCCATGCACAGTATCTATCTCTTCCTAAGCGACTTAAAGAGTGGTGACTACATCTGAAATATTCAGAATGGAGAAAACGTTTTTTTGAATATTTGAACAAGATTCAGCGTAACTCCGTGTCGTTAGAAAGAATATAATAAAGCGTATATGCTCTTATTGTTAATCATATATTTTCTTCTCAAATCTACCTTTTAAGCTTTTTTATTTAAAATGTTGGATAATTATCACCGAAATAATTTTAGTCTCTGATAATGAATTTACTCATTGAATTTTATGTTTTTACATTAGGTATTTAAAATAATCTCCTATGAACTTTTTCAAAAAAAGATATACTGAAACATTTGCAGAAGATACTCTTTAAAGATATGAAATGTATAAAGGGAATGGAATACGTCCTATTATACTGCCGTAAATGGAAATATATGAAGGGAGGTATGAGTTATAGCAGTTCGAACAGTGGAAGGTAAATCACAGGGAAAAGTTAAGGGCTCTAGGATTAAGAGTGAAAAGATTACTGATCGAGAACGTCTACTACGCATAATAAGTCTTTGCCTTTCGGTAGAGTATAAAAGTGGAGACCCTTTTAAGGTAGCTGTTAAGAGTATACTCAACAGTTTGAGGAGATACCTTCCTCATTGGAAGATTCTAGAGGATTTCACATTAGATGCTGAG
>JAUWWH010000098.1 GCA_030617005.1 Candidatus Bathyarchaeota archaeon
ATGATTTTGTCTTTGTTCTTTATGAATTCTGCTATTTCTTTCACATTTCTTCGCTCCTGTTTTCTTGCACAATAGCCCTTACCTTCCACCATTCTTAATCAATATCCATATTTTTCATTATGATGCATTTTTTTTAATTTTTTTTCTATGAATTAGATTTCACCATCAGTCAAAAGGGTAAATGAAACTCGTTTTCCTCCAGGTGAATTTTAAATATAAAGACATACAAATGGAACATCACTTATGTTTCTGATTTCATGAGCACCTTTTGGTCCAACAGGAGAGTAAAAAGTTGTTCCAGGACATAATTTGTACTCTTTGTTTTTCGCATCGCAGAGAATTCCGTAACCTTTTATTACGTGTTGCATCTCCTCACGGTCATGATAATGCATATCAAGCTTTCCTTCAGCTTCAAGAGTGAAAATGCCTGAGAAGATGTTTTCTATCGGTGTCTTTTCATCGAATAGGATTGCACCTTCTAAACCTGGTCTAGATGCTCTTAGTTTTATATCATTAAGATCATGTATCGTAATAGTTTTAACCATCATTCTTTCATAACTCCACTTTAGATCTTTATAAAATTAAGTTTTTGACATTTTTGTTGTATTGTGTGAGAATATTACTATTTAATGGTATAGGAAACATGCACCATTTATCTTCCGGAGGGATAATCACTTCAATAAGAAATCAATTTTATTATGGTGTTTATTTTAGCTTTAAAACTCTTTTTCAAAAATATCTTCAGGTTTAAGACTTACATATTAAATTGTTAGAATCCCACTTTTAAGGAATCGTTAAAACATTCATTCCAACAGTCAAGTCCTTTTTTATTCAACTTAGAAGAATCTCAGTTCTAATTGATTGATAATTATAGAAAGTTTTTAGGAATCTTAGTTTGTAATTCACGTTAAATAGGAAAATCTGGATAACGAGAACTTCTCTAAAAATTTAATGATATCGCATAATAAGGAATTAGTTACGATACTCTGCTAAGACTAACACGTGGGCTTTATCATATGGTTTCAACCTAATTATCCGCTCTATATTAAAGCCTCTATTCTTCAACACATCCACTTCTCTTTTAAAGATCTTGGAAGGGTCCTCTATGGAGTTTATGCTCCGTGCTTTTATTACTAATAGACCCCATCCTCCATCTTGGAGAAATATATCTGCATTATCAGCTAAAACCCGGGCTTGTTCCGGTTGAGCGATATCACAATAAACTCCATCCACGGTCTCTACTAGCATGCGGTATCGCTCTGGAAAACGGGCGTCAGCTAAAATTGGAAAAATATTTTCCCTGAATGGAGAGACTTTAATTATTAGGTCTCTAAGAGGCCTAAAAGAAAACTCAATACAGTAAACACAACCCTGAGAACTGACAATATCGGATACATGACTGACAGTTGTTCCACTAGCAGCGCCTCTATAAAGCACTTTCTGGCCAGATTTAATCGGTACAGTTCTTAAACCTTTCAACAAAGCTGCAGCTAATTTACTCTTATAGGGATCCCAGAGTCGATATTCACGGTCCTCATGTTTAACTAATTTCTCCCCATATACGCTTTTGCCTGGAGATAGGTTGAGTGTGGCAAATGTACTTCTCCCATCATCTATTCTAACTTGGTAGATCCCATGAAGTTTTTTGTGGGGCTTAACCTTAATCTTCATCTTTTTTATTCCCTCTTTTAGATGGTGGTTCTGCATACTTTTCCCTAATTTCTTTAACTCGTTCATCAAAACTTTCACTTAACTCTTCTCCTCGATATCTTCCCCCATATGCATCCAGCCTTGCAGCAATAGCAAGTTTACTAGCTAAAGCTCTAGCTATTTTTCCTCTCTGCCAACGAGGTAGTTTATGAACTTGATTATGTTGAAATATCAATCCATGTTTCGGAGGATTCGTTCCTGTTCTTAGTGAACGGAATAAAGCTTTCTCAGCTCCCAGAACCTGTATGGTACTGGATGATTTTTTAGCTAAATTCCCCAATCCTCCAACTTTTGCTATTAACCGAGCCCCAAGGGTGGGTCCTACAAGCTTGTGGATGTTCGGGGCTACTTCTTTTATCACTTCTTCGAGGTAACTCTCTAGGTTATTTCTAGTGTTGTACAAGTTGAGAAGAGCCTTAGCAAAGTTCTGTATCTCTAGAATGTCATCTTTCCCTATTTTTGCTCCAATTGATGATTTTGCTACGGATAATATATTCTTGCACTGTTCTGGTGTAAAGCCTTCTTTGATGAGTTTTTCCAATGTGAAGTTATTTCTTCTGCCGAGAGAAGCGATGAGTTTTAGGTATTTTTCGTTCTTATTGACAAGGGTGATTAATTCGGGGAAGTGGATTCCATACCATTCCTTTAATCGGTTGGCGAAGAGATTGAATGTCTTATCCAGATCATCTATGATTAGGATGGTCTGGGATGTGAGAAGGTCTCGTCTACTTGATGCTTCTCGGATGTTCTTCCTAGATAATAGAGTGTTCATCTCATGAACTATCTTATGGAATTCCTCAAAGTTTTTTACGTATCCTTTCTCTATAGCTAATCTACCAACATTCCCACGGAGATATTTTCCTCCTTGACTTTGGCTTTCAATGGAGACCTCTACATCGAATTCTTCACTTATCGATTTAGCTAACTTCGCATTCTCTACGATCATACTTCGATATCCATTATCAATTAAATCTCTAACAATTTTTGCTACTTCCTCCACAACCTCTCCTTTCTGAACTAGGATAATTGTATCACTCATTTTTTCTCCATTCCTAGGAAAGAAGACGGTATCAATAACTCTATTTTCCTCGTCTATGGCAAAAACACCTATAAGCCACGCAATAATTGTAATCTTCAAACTATCTAACCCCCTACCTTTAAGTCATATAATGGATACTTGCAATATAATATCTTAGACTATATCATATATCTTACTCGAGAAAGTGGTATAAATGAGACCAGATTTAACCGTTAATATTGCCGGTTTAAAACTTAGAAATCCAACCATGGTAAGTGCTGGAGTATTAGGTCTCTCCGGCTTAAGCTTAAGCCGAGTTTGGGATGCTGGAGTTGGCGCTGTTGTGTCTAAATCCTTAGGTCTGCAGTCTCGGAAGGGGTACTCGAATCCGACAATCGTTGATGTGAGCTGTGGCATTCTCAATGCAATGGGTCTACCTAACCCTGGAGTAAAAGATTATGTTAATGAAATTCAAATCGCCAGGTCTAATGGAGTAAAGGTCATAATTGGAAGTATTTATGGGGGTTCTCCTAAGGAGTTCTCTGAAGCTGCCAAGATTATTGAAGCTTCCGGCGTCAACGCTGTGGAGTTAAATCTCTCCTGTCCTAATGTTGAGGATGTTGGGTTGGAGATTGGTCAGGATCCAAACCTTGTTAGTGCAGTTGTGAACGCTGTTAAACGATCCATCCGACTTCCCGTCTTCGCAAAACTGACTCCTAACATCTCTAATATTAAAGTTTTGGCTAAAGCTGCAGAGGACGCAGGCATCGATGGAGTGGTCGCAATAAATACGGTTCGTGCTATGGCCATAGATATTGACACTGGAAGACCCCTCCTCTCCAATAAGATAGGGGGTTTATCAGGTCCTGCGATAAAACCAATCGCTGTCAGATGTGTTTATGAGATAGCTAAGACAGTTAAGGTCCCTGTTATTGGTTGTGGTGGTATCATGAATTGGAAAGATGTTGTAGAGTTTCTCCTCGCTGGAGCTTCTGCTGTTCAGATCGGGACAGCTATTGCTTACAAAAATTTTGCAGTCTTTGGTCAGGTTTTAAAAGGAGTTGAACAGTATCTTGTTAAAAAGGGATACAGTAATATTGGTGATGTAGTTGGTCTCTCTCATAAATATTGATCCACGTAGAATCGTCAAAATTAAAGAAATATGTGTAGAGACCCCGACAGTGAAATCCTTTACATTCGATGATAAACAATGTCGGGGAGCTCGACCGGGACAGTATGTCATGGTTTGGCTTCCTGGAATAGATGAAATTCCTATGAGTCTTTCAATGATTAATCACCTTGGACTTTCCAGAATAACCGTTGGGAAGATCGGTGAAGCGACCAAGGCCCTTCATGAGATGAAGATTGGTGACAGACTTGGACTCAGAGGACCCTTCGGAAACTGGTTTATTCCTTATCAAGGACGAGTTATACTTGTTGGAGGTGGAACTGGTATTGCGCCTTTGATTCCTCTGACTAAAGATTTGATGGGTTTGGAATCTGATGTAACATTCGTTTTAGGAGCTAAGACTCTACAGGATGTGCTCTTTTTAAACGAACTTCAGAAATTCTTTCTCAATAAAAGATATAACATAATCGTGACAACTGATGATGGAAGCATGGGTCTAAAGGGTTTGGTTTCTGATGCTCTTGAGGACTTATTTAAGGAGATAAATTATGATATGGTCTATACTTGTGGTTCAGAACCGATGATGCGGAAAGTCTTCGACATCTCTGAGACGTATAAAACACCCATTCAAACATGTGTGGAGAGAATCATACGTTGTTCTATAGGTCTTTGTGGCAGCTGCACAATAGGTAAATTTAGGATTTGTAAAGATGGGCCCATTCTAACTTCTAAGCAATTACGAGAAGTTTTAGACGAGTTCGGGAAGTTTAAACGAGACTTTGATGGTAAAAGAATCAGTTTTTAAAAAATATGTTCTAAATATAAGTTGAAAAAAAATATTTAGTAATCAATAGTATTTGAATTATGAAAAAAGAGGTTTTATGTTGATAAATCTAGTATTCATGCTACGTTTCCTCCAGCAACTAACTTAAATTCTTGTTTCGTGAGTCCTGCTGATCGTAATTTTTCGAATTCAACACTTACTGCATGACAATAATCGTCACTTGCCCATAGTACTCTATGCGCCCCTAATTGTTTAACAGCATATTTGATTGCCCATTTGTCGCATGCTGAGGTTCCTAATACTAAGTTGGGTGTGTGTTTTGCTACACTTATTGCATGTAATTCTCCATGTGGACCGCCCATATGGTTCA
>JAUWWH010000140.1 GCA_030617005.1 Candidatus Bathyarchaeota archaeon
ATGCTTCCAAGCCTAATTTTATGTCTTCTGTTGAGAAGAGCAAACCCATGAGACTGGCTTCTATCCTTAATCCTACTTCAAGTGGGACTTGAGAACCAAAGTTTATCGCTTGCTTCGCATATTTGAGTGCAATTGGAGGTCCATCACATATTCTTTGAGCTAATGCTCTTGTTTCATCTTTCAACTGGTCATATGGAACAACTTTGTCCACTAAACCTATTTTTAAGGCTTCATCAGCTTTCAATCTATCTCCAAGCATCACAAGTCTTTTTGTGGTAGGTAACCCAACGATTCTTACAAGTCTTTGTGTAGCACCCCATCCTGGGATAATACCTAGATTTATCTCAGGGCTTCCTAGTTCTGCATGTTCAGAAGCTATCCTAAAATCGCATGCTAATGCCAATTCCAATCCTCCCCCTAAGGCGTATCCGTTTATAGCTGCGATAACAGGTTGTGATAATGTCTCAATTTTTGAGAAAAGTTTCTGCCCAATTCTTGAGAATTCAGTAGCTGTTACAGGAGTAGCTTTTGGAAACGCCATAATGTCAGCGCCAGCACTGAAGGCTCTATCCCCTTCCCCTGTTATTATAACGCATCTTACACTAGTATCTTGATCGATTGTATCGAGAACTTCAGACAGTTCTTCTATTAATGTGTCGTTGAACGTGTTTAATCTATGTGGCCTGTTTAATATTATGTGAACTATACTCTTTTCTCTCTCAATTTTTAAGGTTTCATACGGTTTAGACATTTTTTATACACTCCATTTTATAGATTTGTGATATTTTTCTTCAATTAGAACATCCTTAATAGATATCTAAGAATGGTTAACCTTTGAATTTCAGATGTTCCCTCATAGATCTCAGTTATTTTTGCATCTCTATAGAATTTTTCAACCCTATATTCACTCATATATCCGTATCCTCCTAATGTTTGAATTGCCACATCAGCTGCTTTAACAGCTATCTTACTTGCGTAAAGTTTAGCCATAGAAGTTAACATTGGGTCCATAGATCCTTGATCAACAGTCCATGCGGCTTTATAGACTAATAGTCGAGCTGCCTCGATTTCTGTGGCTACTTCTGCGAGTTTGCATCCTATTTGTTGGAATTGCATAATTGGTTGTCCAAATGCTTCTCTTTGTTTTGCGTATTTGAAAGCTATTTCGAATGCTCCTTGTGCTGTTCCAACCGCTTGAGCTGCAACTACAATTCTACTTATGTCAAAGAACCACATAGAATGGTAAAATCCCCTGTTCAACTCACCCAATATTTCTGCATCAGTTACCTTAACGTCACTGAGCGAGACTTCTCCAGTTGCAGTACATCTGATACCCATCTTATTCTTCTGTTCTAAAACATCTAGTCCAGGTATTCCCTTCTCTACTATAAATAACGTTTGACCTCTATATGTAGGTCTCACTTTAGTATCTGTTTGACAAAGGACTATTATGAAATCAGCTATTGGTGCATTAGTTATGAATGTTTTTGTTCCATTTAACCACCATTCATCTCCATATTTTCGTGCAATAGTATCCATTTTAGTTATGTCGCTTCCACGAGATGGTTCAGTAAAAGCAGCAGCGGATATGTACTCTCCACGACTTAGTGGTGGAATATACTTTTTCTTTTGTTCTTCAGTTCCATGGTAAAGAAGTAGATCACTTCCAAATAAACCGATCAATGTAGCAATACCAAGGGATGAATCTGCTCTACACATTTCTTCCATGGCTATACTTGCTTCCACATAACCATACCCTTGTCCTCCATATTGCTCGGGAATAAAAAGGCTTGTAAATCCAAGTTTTGCAGCCTTTTTATATAACTCCATCGGATACTCCTCTTTTTTATCAAGTTCTAACGCTAGTTCTGGAGCGAATTCATTCTCACAAAATTCCCTAACTGCACGTTTAATCTCTAACTGTTCTTCACTTAATTTAAACTCCAAAGAATTTCCTCTGCTTTAGTAGTACTTATATTTACTATAATTATTTATGCATTAAATTCTAAAGTTTCTTCTTTCCATCTCATTAAGTGACCAGTATTAAACAAGATTTAAGTAAACACTTATCTCAAATTAATAAAGAATCTATCATGAATAGTAGGTGTAAATGGTGAAAAATCATTCTGAGAATCCATTTGAGATTTTTAGAAAAGAATGTGAAAACATTCTGAAGGAAGCTTGGTATAATTCCCAAAAAGAACTATTTAGCAAAAACAAAAAGAGTGAACCGAAAAAGATTTTTTTTTCTTTAGATGTACCACCTACATTAAAGTTAGGTGATCTTTCATCTTCTTTATGTTTCAAACTTTCTAAACAACTAAAGATAGCTTCGATTACATTAGCTCAGAATATAGTAGATACTAGTGATTTATCAAAGGCTTCTATGATCACGAATGTTAAAGTTGCTGGAGGTGGATATGTCAATTTTTACGTTGACTATGAAAAACTTTCAAAACTGGCAATAGAATCAGCACTTATTCTCAACACTTCTTATGGATATGTAAAAACAGATGTCCCCAAGAAGATCATTGTTGAACATACAAGCGTAAATCCCACTGGACCAATCCATGTTGGAACTGCTAGGAATTCAATTCTTGGCGATTCAATATCTCGTCTTCTTAGAGCCAGAGGGCATAAAGTGAACACACATTTCTATATTGATGATGTGGGTAAGCAAATCGCCGTACTTGTTTATGGTTATAAGATGATTGATCAACCTCAACCTAAGGGAAAAGCTGACCATTGGATAGGTCTTATCTACGCTATAACGAATTGTATTCTTGAGATTCAAGAGTTGAAGAAGCAGCTGAAAGAATTCAGAAGAAAAGAAGCCCCAATTGAGGATGTAAATAAGATTCAAATCAGGTTGGATGATTGGGTTGCTGCAGCTGCTGACCTTTATGAAAGAGATAAGATCATCTTTAATACCATACTTGGTAAGATAAAAAAGGATCATTCCCCTCGAGATAATATTGCAGAAATTATGCGTTTATATGAGATGGAAAACATTGAGACAAAGAGTTTAGTTAGAAGAGTCGTTGAGATATGTTTGAGAGCGTATAGGGAAACTTATTCTAGAGCAGGGATTCATTGGGATTCTTGGGATTGGGAAAGTAAATTAGTATGGAATGGGTCAGTATCAGAAATTATTGATAAACTAAAAGCATCGCCCTACTTCTGCTCTACTGATGAGACAGCGTTATTAAAAATTGATGAAGCTGCAGAGGTGATGAATCTTAAAACCCTTTTTAATGTCTCAAAGAAACATGAAATTCCTCCGCTTGTCCTTGTTCGTTCTGATGGAACTAGTCTTTATCCAACGAGGGACATCGCCTATAGTCTATGGAAACTACAGCAAGCTGATAAAGTCATCAATGTGATAGGAGTAGAACAAACCCTGACACAGCTTCAGTTGCGAGTGGCGTTAAGTCTGTTAATCTCCCCAAAAAGAGCGATGGATCTAATTCACTACGCTTATGAACTTGTTAAAGTACCAGAATATAAGATGTCGAAACGACGTGGGAGATACGTGGCTTTTGATGACATCCTCGACGAAGCAGTTAAGAGAGCGCAACAAGAGGTCAATAAGAGATCTCCAAATTTATCAGCTGAGTTAAAAAAAAGAATTGCTGAAGCTGTAGGAGTCGGAGCCGTAAAATATGCTCTGACAGAGGTTGCCCCGAAGAAGCAGATAATCTTTACATGGGAAAGAGTGTTAAATTTTGAGATGAATAGTGCACCGTTCATACAATACGCTCACGCTAGAGCATGTAACATCCTAAAGAAAGCTGAAAACAAACCAAAAAAACCTAACTACGCGCTCTTAAACGAGAATATTGAGAAGGAAATAGTAAAGAAAATTGCAATCTTCCCAGAAATCTTCATAGATGCTTCTGAAAACCTTACACCGTACATCATTAATGAGTACGCAAATGACCTAGCCGCGAAGTTTAACTCCTTCTATGCCAGTTGTCCCGTTCTGAAAGCTGATGGATATGAACTCAAGGACGCTAGACTTTCTATGGTCAATGCAGTGAAAATAGTACTGAGAAACTCATTGAAACTACTTGGCATAGAAGCTCTTGAAAGGATATAACAAAGTGGAAAAAAGAAAGAATCGTGTAAGGTCAGATTCTAATCTTTATTGAATAAAGTAGCCTAGATTAATTGAAGTGTAACCGTGATTCATTTGGTCGAACCAATTGAAG
>JAUWWH010000260.1 GCA_030617005.1 Candidatus Bathyarchaeota archaeon
CCCGGTGTACCTAGAGAGATGAAGGCTATCTTTGAAGAAAGTGTAATTCCAATGATCCGTGACTCCATTGGAAATCTCTTTGTTCATGGAAGGTACTTAAGGGTCACAGGGATAATGGAGTCTGAGATAGCCCCCCTAATAGATGTGACGATGCACGACAACCCCGATGTTTATATTAAATCACACCCAAAATTACACCATCACTTAGAACTTCATTTCACCACAACCTCCAAATCCAAAAAAGAAACGGAGAATACCATTGAAAAAGCCATAAAAAGCATCTCACACTTAATATACGAACACGGTGGAATAATAGAAGAGCTTTAATCACTTAGAGCATACTATCCTTTAACCCTTTTTTATAAAAAAGCATAATAAACGTCTGCATAATTCAGAGATTATTAAAAATTGGTGAAACATTATATATACGCAACTTTTATAATTGGAACAGCTGGCTCTGGAAAATCTTTTCTGACATCCGCTTTTTCTGATTGGTTAAAATTGAAAGGACAAGACGTTATCTCAGTTAACTTGGACCCAGGAGTTTTAGATTTACCCTACACACCCGATGTAGACATTCGGGAATACGTTTCAATCAATGAAATAGCGAGAAAATATCAACTTGGTCCAAACGGGGCCTTACTAATGGCAACCGATCTTATTGCTACAGAGATCCAGATCATAAAAGATGAGGTTGAAGATATCAACGCTGATTACGTATTAATCGATACACCAGGACAGATGGAGCTATTTGCTTTTAGAGCCAGTGGCCCTTATATCGTAGATGAACTATTAGAGGGCCAAAAAGCTTTACTATACCTCTTCGACGCTCCATTCTCTGTAAATCCTCTAAACTATGTCTCAAATCTATTTTTAGCGGCGGCTGTACACCTCCGCTTGTTCATCCCTCAAATCTACATTCTCTCAAAAACAGATTTAATTCCAGAAAATGAACTTACCAAAATTCTCGAATGGGGAACCACAGATGAGGCATTAGAAGTGGCTATAGAAGACAAACTATCAGGAACACAACGTCTCTTGAGTCTAGATATGTTCCATCTGATCTCCAATCTCGGCTTATCTTTCTCATTAATACCCATCTCCTCCAAAAGTAAGCTAGGATTTATAGATCTTCACGCTCTCCTATTGAGGATCTTCACTGGAGGGGAAGAAATCATTTAACCCCTACTTTTAAGAAGGGACTTTAACTATATTTACTTAGATGAAAAAACAAAACTTGGAAAACGCAAAAAAAGGTCTGATATAAAGAACATTCTCCTTCTCATCATTTTAAGACGTGAAGGGCCAGTTGGAAGGTATCGCTTAAAGGAAATGTTAGACTTATCTCATCGGGAAGGACTAGTTAGACTAATGTTAACTGACTTTAAACGTGAAGGCTATCTCAAAACGAGTAAATCTGGTAGTGAATTAACTGTAATTGGACACGCACACATAGAACACATATTTAAAAAAATGGTATATTATCTGTCAAGGAGCTAAATTTGCAACCTTTTGGAATAGAATCCAACAGCTTTATCATTCACCTTCAGAATCACCCAATCTCAAAACCTGTTGTAGAATTACGCGATATATCTGTGAAAGTGGGAGCATCTGGTGCCATCATATTACTCTTTAAGGAAGAGAGATTAATAGTGCCAACCGTGTATTCTGATTTATCCCTTGTCCATCCTGAACTTGCAAATACCTTACTCTATAATTTCGATCTATCCGAGGAAGACGCTCTTATAATTTGTTTTTCGAAGAATAAATGGAGAGCCCTTGAGGGCTGCCTAGCAGTTACATTATTCTTATCCAAATTTAGGATAAATAAAACTAAAGACTGAATAGATTAAAACATGGAAGGTAAGGACCATTAATACTGAAATAAATACTTTATCAAAACAGATAAAGAACCTGGAAACACGAGTCATTTCTATACAAAATCAAAGAGATGTTCTTAATAAAACCTTGAAGAGATGGAACGATGAAAGAAACGCTCTTAACTTAATTGTTCGGGAGAAATGGAAGAAGATAAACCTCCTCAAGAATAAACGTGATGAAATAAACCAATCAGTTAAGAAATTAAAGAAAGATGAGGTATTAATTCTTATTCAACTTGATGCAAAAAAAAGTAGATATATAGATTTAACAAAAAGACCAAACATCATCTCATGTATGACTCGACAGAATGAGATTGAAATTCATCAACAAATAAAGGATTTAGACTGGAAAATTCAGACAAATCCTCTCTCACGTATAGAAGAAGAAGAGATTATATCTCAAATAAGGTATCTCGAAGAACAATTATTAATCAACAGAAAAACATTAAACCTAAAGAAAGAAAAAGATGAATTGTTTTCAACTATAAGGGAATTATCAGTACGAAGTGATACTATACATAGAAAGAAAGTTGATTGCGTGAAGAATAGTCAAGAATACCATACTAAAATGCTTGAACTGATAAAGGAGGTTGACAAAGTAAAAGTAGAGGCTGATTTGGCTCATAAAAAATTTATCAAATTTAACAATGTAGTAAACGA
>JAUWWH010000126.1 GCA_030617005.1 Candidatus Bathyarchaeota archaeon
CGTAGATACCTAGAGGGATGTATACTTATCATTGGATATATACTTATCATCATTGCCATTTTAAATCCGAATCCTAGCCTTATAACAGAAATGCTGACATTTATCCCGATCGTCATTCTTATGGAGATTAACATTTTCATCTCAAAGCGAGGTGAGAAGGCTCGTGAAAAAAAAAGTTTTAGTACATAAAAGGAAGCGTATAAAAGCGTATTAGATTCCTTTCAAAAAGTATTAACTAGTTTAAAGCATCTTCAAGCTATTCAAGCTTATTATATTCTTTTTAAAAAAAGTGCTTTTTTTCTGTTCTTTGATTTTACCATAAAATCTGTTGAATAGAGAAACATTAATTTGTTAAAACTCATAATGGAGGTTTAATAGAGGTTATTACTTTACATGTCTATTATTATCCAAGTGAAGAAAATCAACATGAACTCCAATACTGTGAAGATAAGTGATGAGCATGTTGTAATGGAAGCTCCAGTTAACATATTTGTTAATGATAACTATGTGATTACCCTGTTAGCTACTCCTGAATTTCAGAAGGAATTAGTGTTAGGTTGGCTTTTTGATGAAGGAGTTTTACAATCATTAGATGAAGTAACGGAGATAATTGATAACCAAGACATAGTTAATGTAAAGACAAAGGATCCTATTGAAGAAGAAATGCTTCGTGTGGTCAGCGTGTCAAGGTTACTCACTACAGCTTGTGGTCTCTCTGTAAGTAAATTTTTTAGCACTATTAGTGAGGTAAGCAATCTGTATGTAAAATCGAATTATAAAGTTAAAGCTAGTAATATCATTCAAATGGTGCAAAAAATTGATAAAGGTAAATTATTCAGATCAACAGGGGGAGTCCATGTAGCTGCTTTATTTGAAGAAGAAGGATTTATTGCCCTTGCTGAAGATATTGGTCGCCATAATTCAATTGATAAAGTGGTAGGAATTGGTATTCTAAATAATGTTAATTTTGCAAATTCTGTTCTCGTTAGTTCAGGTAGACAACCAGCTGACATGGTACTCAAAGCAGTGAGAATGGGTATACCAATAGTAGCTTCCCGAGCAGCCCCAATTCGTTCAGGTATCATTGCCGCAGAAAAAAATGGGGTAACTCTTGTTTGCTTTGTTAGAGAGCAACGAATGAATGTCTACACGCATCCTAATCGAATTCTATTTTAAAAGCATGTAATGAATAAATACAATTAAAAAAATTGCAACGTCTATCGTGATGTAACTTTACTGAGTTATTATCCGTAAAGTTTTTGTACTAAAAAGGAGAGGTTATGTAAATAGAAAAATAATATGATTTTATTCTATGGGTAAATGTGAGGGGTGAATTTGAGGAAAGAGTATGTAATTATGGAGATAAGTGCTTCGACAGATGGCTCACCATATGTGTTTGTCTCATTGAAGGGTCCCAAGGAAATAGGAGGTCCTCAGAGAGCTCCAATACCCTCGGTTGCATCATTCCAATCTATGGATGAAATGGTCAAGAATCTTAGTAACATCTTCTCTAAGCAGATGATGGGGGGCTTTGCAACGGTGATAAAACTTGGTTTAGACGAATACGAAAAGTTAGATATTAAAGTTGGTGACAAGGTTTCTCTTGATATTAACAAGATGCAAGTTAAATACACTTGAAAACATATACATTGATGAAGATACATCAAAATGATCATTAAATGTATGTTCAGTCTATCTGCATGACTTTTCAAAGAGTTCTCCACAAAGTATTACTTTGTTTTTTCGAAGAAAAAAATTAGTATTCAATGAAAGATAATAAGCACTGGTTAATAGAAAAGTAAAGAATGTGGTTTTATCCTAAAGCATTTAGATGAAGCATTATATAAAATCCAGTAAAACGGATAATAATTGGTATAAGATAGTGAACTTCAGAATAACTGTCCCTAAAATGTTAACCTTTGCGTTTTTCATCTCCCTACATTTTTAATCTTCACTATTTCCATTGTTTAACCACTTATTTAAATGGGTGCAGTACAAAAAGGATTAACGGTTTTCTTCTAACATACCCAAGATTAAGATAAAAATCGAAAAAGGCCTCAAGATTTAAAAAATGTTTCGAGTTTATTTCTATCCGATTCTAATAGAAATACTTCAAATGTTTCATCTTCATCAAGACTGTAATATGATATTTAAAAGGAGGCTATTTCTCCAACATATAAAACCACAAGTTTATCATATTTATATGCAGTATCTGATATGATTATTCCATCTGGATTTCTTGCGAAAGGAGTTTAGATTGAGAAAAAAAATTATCTTTTCGATTCAATCCAGAGCATCAACAAAAATATTCCCAAGATGATGAGTAAAGTTTAATCCTAAACCCAAAGCGAGCTGAGTTTTCGGAAAAAATGTTGTTATCACGAAATAGCTGAATGATGCTTAAAATTAAATAATATGCAATTTGCACTAATTTTTATGGTAACTCAAAGAGAAAAACTAAGTATCCAAATTATAGGTGCTCTTCTTATTAGTCTGTCTTATTGCTTTCTTTTATGGAGGGGGGAGTTGGCTATTTGAATTTTATCCATACAGAGAATATGCATTACCCTTAGGCGTTCTTAGCGTCATTATTGTGGTTGTAGGCTATGCTTTACCTAGTACACCAAAATCTTTTCAAATAAAAACAGGGCGTTTCTGCTCTGAATGTAGAAGGAAAATACATCAGGAAATCTCTAAATTCTATCCTTACGGTGGAACAAGACTAGCTGATTAAAAACATAGCACACATTACTAAAAAGACAACTTTATGATAAGATACGATTAGAGAATGAAAAAATAATTTTTTAAACTTTGGGCTTATTTATCCTTTTTTTATTGAAAAGATCCTTTCCCTTTTTTCTTATATTGTTACTAGAATCATTTGCTCGATTATTTTCTGGAAATTCATTACCATAATGACGTCAAAAGCGTGTATGATCTCACTCGTTGAACTTTAATTAGTAAACCTTTTTATACAGGATACTCTACCGTAAGGGTTCATTACAACGATTCAGTTTCATGTTTATACTAAAGAAGCTGTAAGCTCCTGAGAATAGCATGCGAATTTTTTGTGATAGGAGAGATACAAGATATGCAAATACAATGCTTTGAAGATTTACCATTAAGTAGAGAGATTTTGAACGGTATTGAAGATCTTGGATTTAGCAATCTTTTCCCAATCCAAGCTCAAGCAATAGTTCCGCTACTTGAAGGCAAAGACATTATTGGACAAGCACAAACAGGAACAGGTAAGACTGCTACTTTCAGTATTCCAATGGTTCAGAGCCTAAACCCAAATAGCAAAACTATTCAGGGCTTAGTCTTAGAGCCAACACGTGAACTCGCCATCCAAACAGCAGAACACATAAGCCGAATCTGCAAATATACAAATTTAAAGGTCTTACCCATTTACGGCGGAGCCTCTCTCCGGAGACAAATCCGCGCGTTGGAAAGGGGTATCCATATTGTTGTTGCTACACCAGGTCGCATAATAGATCATCTTAAACGAAGAACATTAAATTTAGCATCAGTAAAGATCGTCGTTCTCGACGAGGCTGACAGAATGCTAGATATGGGCTTCAGAGAAGACCTGGAATACATACTGTCAAAGATACCAGCGAATAGGCAGACAAGCCTCTTCTCAGCAACAATAGATCAGTCGGTAATGAATATATGCCACAGATACATGAAAAAACCCGAAAAAATACTAGTAAGCAAAGATGAAATAGCCCTTACACAGATGACTCAGTATTACATGATCGTAAACTCTAAAGATAAATTTGAAATATTATGCAATATTATAGACGATAATAGTATAGAACGAGCCATATTATTCTGCAGAACGCGCAGAAGAACAAACATCTTGTCAAGGAAACTGAGAGAACGAAGATATGACGCAAAACCGTTACATGGTGGTCTTACTCAACCGCAAAGAGACTTCGTTGTTAACTCTTTTAGAAAAGGCAAACTAGAGTTTCTTGTAGCAACAGATATTGCTGCTAGAGGCCTAGATATTCAAGGAATAACTCACATAATAAACTATGATATCCCGTTAGACGCGTTAGTATACTTTCACAGGATTGGTAGAACAGCTAGAATGGGACTCGACGGAACCGCTATAACACTGGTAAGTTATGGAGAAATGTCAGAATTAAACAGAATAAAAGCCTTAACGAAAACTCAAATAGAGGAACTGGAAGGTCATAGCAAAACATACAGAAAAAATCTCAAACAATATAACGCCGTCTGCACTGAATGCGGGAATAAATGCGAAGTACCATTCAAACCCGACCCAAATAGACCGGTTTATTGCAAAAAATGCTGGGCAAGACAGAGACCACCAATAATAAGAGCATCTGATATTGGACGGCGTCAATATGAATAACCGTCAAGTCTAAAAACCCTTTAAATAAAACGATGAACATTGCGGAAAAACCTATTCTTTTCCGTAATTA
>JAUWWH010000116.1 GCA_030617005.1 Candidatus Bathyarchaeota archaeon
AGCTCAAACCTTCATTACCTAAAGGTAATTTTAAATCGGGTGATGGTTACTTATAAATGTTAAGGAGTTGACCTATTGCCCCGACTACACAGAACCATTGGAGAGACAAAACTCAAGATCTTGGCGATAATTCATAAAAATGGCACTTCTCATGGTTACAGTATCTGGACGACGCTGAAGGAGAGGTATCATTGCTACCTCGATGACGCTTGTCTCCGCAATATCTATCATCACCTCCGTGATTTGAAAAAGCGTGGTTTAGTCGAAAGAACCTTAAGCCAAACAACTGCACACGCGCCAGTCAATCATCCCTACATCTTAACAGACAGAGGAATACTGTTGGAGGAAAAGTTCAAGAAATACTTAAACATCCTATAGTTTTCCGCTTCGTAGATGATGATGGATAAATCAATGTAATTTATTACTGACGTAGTTCTATGTTACATTGTATGGAGGATTAGAGATTAACTAAAAAAGGCTTTTTATGCTTTTCATTAGACTGGTGTCGACTATGGGCTTAGAATCCTTTCTATGGCAGAGGGAGATTTTAATAGATGATTCCGGATGGGGAGACCTCATCTTAGGTGTGGTAATTGGCGCCCTTATCCTTCCAGATCACAAGTATCTGGAACGGAGAATACCAGTATCCTCCTTCCAACCACCCCACTTTAAAAAAAAGAAATATTTAGATGACGCTGTCCAGATCGCTGAAGAGATTATTGAAGTAATGGTGGACAATAAACCAGTACGTTTCAAAGTCTGCTCCGGATACGTACTCTCCAGTGTACGTAGATACCTGCGAAATCACGGATTTTATGTAGAAGAGGTGGAGATCACTGGTGAACTCCAAGAATTGGTTGAGGGAAGCTACATCAAATGGTGTGAAGAAATCGGTGTATCAACAGAAATGTGGGGGAGTAAGAGAAGTTTCTGGTCTCTTCTAAAATGGGTCGCAAAGAACCCTAAAGATAGAGAGAGAATTGTAAAGACTGGTTGGAAAAGCTGGAGACAAAAGTGGCGTGCAAAAGCATACGAAATGAGTAAAACTTGATCTCTCTTACCTGAACAGCAAGAAAACATGACAAGATTCTTTCAGAGAGATACACTTAATCGCGTTTTTCATCTAGTGTTCATCCGTATTTAATTAGGATCTATTCTCCCTGAAAATATTCTACAATAGAATAAGAGTAAGAATGAGTAACTCGGAGAGAACCATAATATCGAGGTTAATATTGTCATATTTGTATAACCAAATACAGGGAATATTATTCACCGTTGGTTGGTAATTGAGAAAAGTTAAAGGTTCACCTATACTATCCTCTTATTAGGTGTCTACTAGTTTCGACGAACATATTAAGTTTGTAATCCTTTGAGAATCTTGCCACAGCAAAGAGGTCAAAGATCTCAAATCCAACTCTCCTTAAATAACATGAAAGCTACCTGTGTAATCAAGTTTCAAATCGAAAAAATAGTGAAGATTTGTCAGCTTCTTCTACGAGTAAAACTATAGATAGCACCTACAACGAAAAGTAACCCTATGATGACGACAACAAAGGGTCCAAAATTAATATGCCACCCGAAAACCATCTGCAATCCTACAATAACTATTATTAAGCCGAGTAAGAGTCCAAAGATTGCGCCTCCCTTAGGAAGTCCGAAACAGTCATTTTCCACTCGTCTCCCAAAATCTTCACCCCATCTTTCCATGCGTTCTCCAAACTGTTCCCCCCATTCCTCCACAGATTTCTCAAAGCCCTTTTCTACGCTCTTCTCCGGTAAATTTCCTAGGTTGACTCCACATTTTTCGCAGTATTTAGCATTATCTACGTTTTTTTTACCACATTTAGTACAATAAACCATGAAGATTTTCTCCACGTGTCATTTTAACTCAAGTTTTTCGCTTTTTAAACTTTTCTTAGAGTATCCCCCGCTTTTTTCATATATTATCCTTTTTATGGCTAATTAATGTAAAGCATTAGGATGATCAGTTAAACAGACTCTTCAAGACGAGTCTTAAAGAGAACAAGGGGCTACTAATTCTGGTTAATATATCATGTTGATCCCTGCTTTTTCATCCTTTAAGGGGTGAAAAGTGTAGAGATGAGACCAAGGAATTTGGATGACTGCTTATACCTTTAAACACACTTTAAGGCAAAAAGTTGAAGGTAATCCAGATATTTATGGTCATTATACCTTTATTTTAGGTTCTGATCTAGGTTGCCTTTCGCTTGGAGAAGGAAAAATTGCAGATGGGGCAAAATATTTAAACCAAAGAGTGGAAACATTTCGTCCATATCTAAGACTCTGATCTTATGGAGATTAAAATGTCATTAAGCGAATCAAATTTAAAGCAGGATAATTATTGAAAGAACAGAAATGAGTAAGTAAACTTCTCAATAACTCATAAAATAAGGGAATTAAAAGATAATTTTTTGATAATAAACATTATAGTGTAAACGGTAAAATAATTATCTTTTCAACTCAATCCACATTATCATGAGAATTATTTCCAAGATGATGACTAACTTTTAGTTTCAAAACCCAAAAATATCAGATTTTTTATACTGCGAATATGGGGATTAACAAGAACCACGGTAAAGAAAGAGGGAGGAGCGTGCGCTAATAATGCTATTCTATTCTGGAGAATAAATAAATTCAACAACTGATCACATGGCCACATCTTGGAAAATCAGATAGGGCCTATTAATCTCCAAGGTTTGATAACCTGATCGTCAGGGAGCTATGCTTCTCTTAACTTTAATCAATTCTGCTATAATACTAACAGCGATCTCCTCGGGTGTTTCGGCTCCTATATCAATTCCGATAGGCGAATGAATTTTGCTCAATTGGTGATCGCTGATGTTATCCCTCCTTCTAAGTTTCCCGAAAATTTGTTTTTGTTTCGTTTTACTTGCAATCATTCCAATATATCGAGCAGGCTTTTTAATAATGACTCGTAGGACGTTATAATCGTCTTTATGTCCTCGAGTAACGATGACGATGTAATCATTGTTTGTTACATCCAAATTTTTGGCCACTGCTCCCGGATCATCCACCACGAGATTCAAAGCATCTGGAAACCGTTCTGTTGATGCAAATTCAGCTCGGTCATCCACAATAACATATTCGAATCCTACTTTTTTCGCCAAAGAAGCCACTTGAAAACCGACATGACCACCTCCGAAAATATACAATCGTTCGGGAATAACTATTGGATCAATAAAAAATTTCATTGTTCCGCCACAAATCATCCCAGTATCCAATTTATCTTCATCAAATAAATCATGAGAAACAATTTGTGCTTGACCCGATTCGATTGTTTCCTGCGCTTCTTTAATCACTAGGGCTTCCACTGAAGAGCCACCTATAGTATCATGAATCTGACCATCGAATTGTACGATCATTTTTGCACCAACTTTTCGAGGTACTGATCCACTGGTTTTAATAACCGTTACTAAAGCTGCAGGTATATTCTTTTGTCTTAATTCTTCGATTTTTTGAAAAATGTTCAAGCTTATTCACCAAAAATAAATATAATATAATGTTATCGATAGATTCTTCTTTATATATTTCATTAGAGCCACTCTTCGAATTCTCTTCGTAAAGATATGACTTTCTTCTCTCTATGTAATGTTTTCGAATTAAGTTGTTGTAGTGAAGATGTCGTTTAGAGAGAAGAAACCAGGTAGAAGATGAACCTCAACTTCTTCTCCTGCTTTCACTATCCTTTTTCCTGCAGAGGTTATGATGAAGGCATTGGCACGCACCAATGCACCGAATGAGAATGATCCTCCAACGCATGGGTCGGCTTGATATCCTTCCATTGTTCTCTTGACGTTAACGAACGTAACATGTTCAAAAGGGATAAAGCTTGTAAAGGAGACCTGTTTGACAATCCTCGCTCTCAATACCAGTTGTGTATCCGCCCACGATAGCCCGCTCATAAAGAGGATAAAAGGAAACACAAAGGTGTAGAAGCCAACGACCAACGAATGACACAATCCTGGAAGTATAACCACCGGTTTGTCTTTCACTACGGCGAAGCCGCTAACTCGTCCTGGTTTTCTCTTCAATCCATGGATAATGACCCCTGGTTTACCTATTGAATCCACAGCTTCTAAAGTAACATCTTTGTTACCCATAGAACTGCCACCAATTAAAAGCACAATATCAGCTCTGGATAATCCCTCATCAATTTTTTCCTTTATCTCAGCTACTTGATCAGACGAGATGCCTAAGTAAACAGGTTCCCCTCCTAACTCTAGTATCATTGCAGAAACGGTATATCGGTGACTATTGACAATCTTTCCTACTGCGATCTCGTCAATATTATCTATGAGTTCGTCTCCCACACAGATAATCGCCACTATTGGCTTCTTAACGACGTTGATTCTTCCAATTCGCAAGGTGGCTAATAAGCTGAGATCCTGAACACGTATCTTCTGTCCTTTTCTAAATAGAATCTGGCCCTTTTCTATGTCTGAACCACAGCGGACCACATGTTCATATGGATCAACCTTTGAACGCACCTCGATTTGATCGCTGTTGGTCATCTTTGTTGCTTCCACAGCCACAACAGCATTCGCTCCTTTTGGGAGAGACGAACC
>JAUWWH010000231.1 GCA_030617005.1 Candidatus Bathyarchaeota archaeon
AGTATAATTTCTGAGATAATCATTGAAGCAATCTTTTTCTGTTAAGTAATTTTCCCTTATGAAGCATATGCTCTATTCCCTGTCCATTTTATTCTCTCAAATAGGTCTTCACACAACTAAAAATATTATAAAATAATTGTAAATCTCTCTGTATACACATTAATACAGTCCTTATACACATCCATATGAAACTGAAACGCTTTATCTCACCCCTCTTCTAATTAATAAAAATGTGATTTTTTTTGATAGAGATTGATGGTAACAAGAAAAGTGGTAGTGGTACTATCCTCCGACTTTCCATCTCTTTGGCAAGCATACTTGGAGAAGAACTCCACATATATAATATTCGTAAAAGGCGACGCTTACCCGGATTACGTCCACAACATCTTGAATCCGTGCTTATAGCTGCTAAGCTTTGTAACGCAAAGGTTAAAGGTGCTATCTTGGGTTCAGAAGAACTTTGGTTTAAACCTTCAGATATTATTGGGGGTGAAATTGAAGCGCAGATTGGTACAGCGGGAAGTATACCCATGTTATTGATGACAGTATTGCCTATCTGTGCTTTTGCAAAACAAAGAACACGTATCCATGTTGATAAAGGTGGTACGGCTGTTTTGTACTCACCAACCATAAACTATTTACAATATATACTTTTGCCAATGCTTGAGAAAATGGGATTGAAAACTTGGTTGACGATTCATAAATATGGTTACTATCCAAAAGGTATGGGTGAAATTTCCCTTGTGGTTCAACCATGTAAAAAACTATCAGCACTACACCTTACACAGTTTGGAAAAATAAGTAACACGAATGGGCTCTCTGTTTGTCTTTTCTTAGAAGATCGAAAAGTAGCTGATCGCCAAGCAAAAGCAGCTACCCAACGTCTTAGAGATAGTGGCTATGATGTACAAATTGAAGTAGTATATGATTCCTCCAATCCTCATCAGAAAGGTAGCTCTATTGTATTATTTACACAAACAGATTGTGGCGTACTCTTTGGGGTAGATGAAATCGGTGAACTTGGTAAGTCCAGTGAGGTTGTTGGTAGTAATGCTGCAGAAAAACTTTTAAAGGAACTCAAGGCTCAAGCCACGGTTGATGTACATCTTGCTGATATGCTTATCCCATATGTCGCATTAGCTGATGGTAACTCCGTATTTTTAACGCGTTCAATGACGGATCACCTATCTACAAATATTTGGCTAACTCAAAAGTTTCTTAATGTCAATTTTCAAGTTAAAAAGAGTGGAAAACTTTATCGAGTTGAGAAACGCTTCTCTTAACGGGGTACTCCCGCTTTGAGCTATAGTGAATGCGTCCTCTTAAAAGTTAAACCATGAATTTAAGAATCGATTTACTTCTATCAAAGCAACATTCAACATTATGCGTTGATAATTCGTTTTTCTCTTTTGAAACTCAATTGGTAAATACTTCAAAGTAACATATCATTGTGAATATTCACCATATTAATCTAACAGTAAACGTATATAATAACGAAAAAGCTAACGTACACTTTTTCATCAACATTAATTAGATCATATATTGACAATACGAGTTCATACTCCTCTTGAAGAGGTATAAGAGCACAATAATACTTTAAAGATACTTTTCATTATCCGTTATTATGATAAGCTATGATCAAGAAAATTTCAATTTTAAATAATTATGGAAAAGGCTTATCATTATTGAATAATAATTTATACTGATGGAGTGTTAGTGATATGGTGGATTTGAGAAGTTTTTTATCCAAACTAGATCAATCAAAAGAACTTATACGTATTAGTGAACCACTATCAACGAAATACGAGATCCCTGCAATATTAAAAAGTTTTGACGCAGATTCAGCAGTTTTATTTGAAAATGTGGAGGGTCATAATGTTCCAATTGTGGGTGGAATATGTGCTACTAGAGAACGAATTTGTAAGGCTCTAAAAATTGACGCCTCACTTTTGTATCCTCACTTACTTACCGCTATTCGGAACCCTCTTCGATCGAAAATATGTGAAGATGGACCTGTTAAAGAAGTACAGGAAAAACCTATGCTTAGTAAGATTCCTATATTAACCCATTATGCGCAAGATCCTGGACCTTATCTTACAGCTGCCATCGTTTCAGCTCGAAGCCCAGATGGAACCATAGAGAACGTTTCCATCCACCGTATGCAAGTTCTAAATAATAATCACCTTGCAATAAGAATTGTTCCACGACATCTTTACAAACTGTGCCAGATAACCCGTGAGACTAAAAATAAGTTAGATATAAGCATCTCAATAGGTCTCAACCCAATAATATTATTAGCCGCGTCATCTTCAGCCCCATTTGGGATTAGTGAGTTTGATATAGCTAATACTCTGATGAATAGAGAACTCAATTTAATTAAATGTGAGCATGTGGACGCTTATGCACCTGCAGATGCCGAGTTAGTATTGGAAGGAAGAATCCTTTTAGATGAAGAAACATTAGAAGGGCCTTTTGTAGATGTTACTTCTACTTACGATATTCAGAGAAGACAACCTATAATTGAAGTGGTGGGAGTTATGAGACGCGAGAAGTATATCTATCAGGCCTTACTTCCTGCTAGTTCAGAACATCGTTTACTTATGGGTATGCCTCAAGAAGTTAGAATATGGGAATATTCAAAAAACATTGTCCCATCGATCAAGTCAGTTAATATGACTATTGGCGGTTGTGGTTGGCTTCATTGCGTTGTAAGTTTTAAAAAGTTTAGAGAAGGAGATGGGAAAAACGTTTTGATGGCGATCTTCGCTGCGAATCCAAGTGTTAAGCATGCTATTGTTGTCGACTCGGATATTGATGTATACGACATAAACCAGGTGGAGTGGGCTATCGCCACACGGTTTAGAGGAGACAGAGATCTGTTAATTGTCCCTAATGTTCGGGTTTCTAGTTTAGATCCAAC
>JAUWWH010000086.1 GCA_030617005.1 Candidatus Bathyarchaeota archaeon
AATTAAAACATTCTAGTTCTACTTAATAATTTTCTTAAAAAATATGCTACAAATATGACGCTTTTCTTTCTCTTAATTTGTATCATTTGAATTTAACTATTTCACTTTCGTTGAATGCGTAACCATTATAAACCTCTTTAATGGATTGCCATAAGATTTATAATATATATTCATTCTAATAGAAATGAGGTATATCATTATGAAAATATTTATTGATACAGCGGACATTGACGAGATCAGGATGGCTACTTCTTGGGGAATCGTTGATGGTGCCACAACTAATCCCTCTTTAATCAAGAAAGCTGTAGATAAAAGAGGAAAAATTACTATGGATGATTACATCGAGGAGATTGTTAAGATTGTACCAGGTCCAGTAAGCCTTGAAGTTATCGCCTTGAAAGAAAAGGAAATGATTCAGCAGGCAAGACTATTATATAAAAAGTTTAGTCCATATGGTGATATTGCCATCAAGATACCTATTAACACGTACATGGATGAGGGAATGGATGAATTTGAAGGTTTAAGGACAATTAAGACATTGAGTGGGGCTGGGATACCGACAAATGTTACATTAATCATGAACGCAGAACAAGCACTTTTAGCCGCAAAAGCAGGCGCTTCATATGTTAGTCCTTTTGTGGGTAGAATAGATGATTATGTTCGAACGAATATGGGAATGAAAAGAGGGATTGATTTCAAAAAAGCAGATTATTATAATGTTTATCAAGTTAAAAGAATCTTGAAAAGTAAAATTTTAAGATATCTCAAAGCGGATGATTCGATTTCTCAGCTTTATCAAAGTAAAGCTCTTAAAAAAATTCTAGAGATGGGTCATGATGATGGAGTATATGGTGGAATAGAATTAGTGGATAAGATTTTAAAGATTTACAGAAATTACGATTATAAGACAGAAGTGCTTGCTGCAAGCATAAGATCTTCTCGGCAGGTCAGGGAACTTGCTGAACTGGGTGTTCATGTTGCTACAATACCCTTCAATGTATTGAAAGACATGATTCAACACTACAAAACTGAAGAAGGCGTCAAGAGTTTTACTGCTGATATAGTGCCCTCTTATGAAAAAGTATTTGAATGAAATCTTATTAGCTTCGTAAATAGAACTTGTATTCCTCAGCATTATGGTAATTCTGTAATTTTATTCATATGTTGAAGAGGAGATATGTTACCCAATCTTTTTTTAAAGTATGGGGGACACCACTTAACTTACACCTTATTTAAAAACAGTTAACTAGAACATTACTTACTGCAGAATGATATAAGAATGATAAGAAAAAAAGGAAGATATTAAATAGATCATTCTTTGAGTGTATATTCCTACTTAAAGGTGTGACATGATTATTGGCTAAAGGAGTTTTAAAGTGGATTTTATACATAGTAGTTGCTGGTCTTATCGGACTCGGAATCCTATTCATCATAGCTGCTTATGCTGATACTATGCGCTTAATCGAAGGCCTTATCTTCATAGTTGTAGCCTTGGTAATCGCTTTCTTTGCTAGAGAGAGGAAACCAATTGAGATTAAGAAAACAGTTAGAATCACAAGTCCGATTAAGGTTAAAGAGATAAACTGTCCTAACTGCAGTGCAATGTTAAACCCGGATAAACTTCAAGTCATAGATGGGAAACCCTACATAACTTGTGACTACTGTGGAAACAAGTTTGAGATGACAGAGGAGCCCACCTGGTAATGCGCTCCTTACAAAAGATAAGCATCATCATATTCGTTATTACTTTATCAGTCACCATCTCTCAAGGTAGCGTAGCGTTCAATCCAAATGATATTACAGCCATCCAATATCGAATAGATCAAGAATGGGTAACTCTTTGGATAAACGATGATGCTTCAATAGAGCTTCACTATAACATCACAATAACCTACGAATCTTCTGCTTTGGGATATATATCGATAGGGCTTCCTCGTAAAAACTTCAACATATTTTCGGTTAAAGATCTATCAGGGAACAACTTAAATTTCGAAGACATTAGTAGCGGTGACAACTATGTTGTCGAGGCGTATTTCGGTCATTTAATGGAGCCAGGAGACAGTGGTACAGTTTTACTAATAGCAACAGTCCCATATGATCAGAACGACCCCATGATTATACCTGACACGTTCAATCCAGGAAATTGGGGAATGAAATTTAAACCCATACACTTCGATGCAAAAATCGTTAACCTTCGCATCGCCATTGTCCCTCCTGAGGGAGTTACAAAGGACAATATCAAAACCTCTGAGATAGCATTCTTTACAACTGTAGACAGTGACTTCGCTGTATACTGGGAGCGTGATAATCTTTCACCAAACACTGAATTATTATTTGGAGTTTCAATTCCTGAGCAATATATCACAATTCCCCCTCCAGAACCCCCAACCGGACCAGATATCTGGTTTTATTTGTCCATATTCTGTAGCATAGTAGGTATTTTCATAGTCGTTATCTTACTTAGAAAACGAAAGGAAGTGTATCAGAAGCCTAAGATTAAGATTGAAGCTCTAGGTCCAGCTCGAAGCCTCACGGCGGTAGAAGCGGCGGTAGTCGTAGGTTTGAAACCTGTCAGAGTATTAACCATGGTCCTCTTCAGTCTTTTACTTAAGAGGTTTATCAAGATTAAAGAGATTAAACCATTGATTAAATTAGAAAAACTCCTAAACCAATCAGAAGAACCAAAGCAGCATCCTAGATACTATGAAATAGATTTTCTAAGAGCTATCGGATTGAATGGCTCCTTGAATGAACGAAGATTAGCCGGAACCTACATTAGCCTGAGAGAAAATGTCGATAAGAAGATGCGTGGATACGCCCGGAAAGATACTGTTAACTATTATAAATCAATCGTCAATACAGCTTGGAAACAAGTTAAACAAGCTAGTACACCTCAGCTCGCAGAGGAGACCATCGAGAAGAACTTGGAGTGGCTCCTCCTCGATGAAAAATATGGGCAAAGGTTTAAAGAAGCTTTTCCACCCCACATCGTAATCATACCACGCCCCCACTGGTACTGGTATGGACCCCACTTTCCCAGTAAAACACCAACAACACTAACTGGACCATCTACGACTGTTGAAGTTAAACCCATTCCAGCTCAAGAATTCGCAGATAAAATAGTTACAGGGATCGAGGAAGCTGCTGGAGGATTGGTCAAGAACGTTGAAGATTTCACAAAGAAGTTGATACCCCCCAAAGTTTCAACCCAATCATCAAGGCCTATACGCCATAAATCACGATGTGTATGTGCTTGTGCTAATTGTGCATGTGCTTGTGCCTGTGTCTCATGCGCTTGTGCTTGTGCTGGTGGAGGTGCACGTTAGAAATGAAGATTATTAGTAGACTATTCCCTAAAAAAGTTAGGAAGGGTTTGTATCATTACAAAGCTACTGGTGAGTGGGAAGGGTTACGTCTCCACTTAAAAGTTGAAGAGAATGGTAGCGGAGTTCTAGTTATAAATGCCTCTCGTGTTCTTTTCCTCAATAAATCTGCAGTTGAGTATATTTATTTTTTTATAAAAGGAGTGATTGAGCAAGAAGCAGTTAAGGAGATCTGTAAACGATACAAAGTTGATGCTGAAACAGCACTAAACGATTATCAGGACGTCCTCTTCATCGTTAACACTTTTGCTAAGACGAGCGACATCTGTCCTGTATCTTATCTTGGTGTGGAGAAGATTGAACCATTCACAGCGAAATTATCCGCTCCCTATAGAATGGACTTGGCCTTAACCTATCGTTGTAATAACCGCTGCCTCCATTGTTACGCTGGAGGTCCTCGAGAAACAAAGGAGTTAACTACAAAAGAGTGGTTTAGGCTAATTGATAAGCTCTTTGAGATAGGTGTACCTCACATAACATTTACCGGTGGCGAGCCAACTCTTAGAGAAGATCTTCCCAAATTAGTCCGTTATGCTGAGGAGAAAGGACTCGTTACCGGGCTTATTACAAATGGTAGGAAGTTAAGTGATTCAATCTACGTTGACAATCTTGTTAAAGCGGGTATAGATCATATCCAAATTACGTTGGAATCCCATAGAGAAGAGATCCATGATAGGATAACTGGTGTTAAAGGGAGCTGGAAGGAAACTGTCGATGGGTTGAAAAATGCGATAGCGACGCCCGTCTACACTCTAACTAATACTACGCTGAATAAATTCAACATTAACGACATTATCGAGACTATTGATTTTATTCACAAACTTGGTCTTAATCAATTTGCATGTAACGGTCTCATCTACTCTGGAAAAGCTCCAGAAGTAGCTAAGGATTTTGGTTTATCGGAATCTAAGCTTGAACCATTATTGACCAGGATTAGAGATTATGCGCGAACATTAAACATGGACTTCATCTGGTATACACCCACACAATATTGTGTGATGAACCCTCTTCAGCTGGAGCTTGGCATTAAATCGTGTAGTGCGTGTAGGATAAGCATGTGTATCGAGCCAACGGGAAATGTTATTCCATGTCAAAGCTTCTTCAAGCAACTTGGTAATATACTTACTGAAGACTGGAATAAGATCTGGAACCATCCCATCTGTAAAGATATACGTAATCGGAAGTATGCTCCTGAAAAGTGTGATGAATGTCCCGAAATGTCAATATGTGGTGGAGGATGTCCATTAAAACTTAAACAAGATGGCTACATCTGCGGTAATGTTTAATGTTATGTCCTGAATCATTTAAAAGATTAAAAAATTCAGGAATATTTGTTAAATAATGATTATGAAGAAAGACATATCTGCTATCAATCTCTCTTTAAAACATCAAATAAAATGATGATTAACTATTATGAAGATCTTGAAGTTCTATTCTTTAGGTGTCCAGAGACATTTTCTTGAAACGCGATTACCATCAAATATCACATCTTCCCTCTCAAGAATTCGTCGTTTAGCATCTAAACCACCGCCATAACCACCCAAATCAAGGGTTGAACTAACCACACGATGACAGGGAATGAAGGGTGCAAAGGGATTCCTTGCCTCAACATTTCCAACAGCTCTAGCACCACGAGGATTCCCAACAGCTTTAGCGATTCCTCCATAAGTCGCAACAAATCATCTTGGAATTTGTGAAGTTAAAATCAGTACTCTGCGAGTGAAAAGGGGTAAGTTATCTAAGGCCAACATAAAATTGTATTTGGTAGATTTTCCTTCATAAATCTGACTCATCGTTTTGAGGATGCTGAAGGCATATTTATCACGTTTGATTTCTATAAATTCAGAGTCATAGGGTAAATAGTCTATGATACTTGAGATAACTTTGCTTCTATCGTTAACAGAGAAATAAGATATGACTATTCGCCTTTCATCATCGAGTGCTATACCATGCCAAACATTATTTATTTTCTCACAAGCGATGAGATACAATATGGTGTTTATTTTCCTTTTTTCATGTGAAAAAATTAATTATTGAACTATCTAATAGTATTAATAAATAAG
>JAUWWH010000210.1 GCA_030617005.1 Candidatus Bathyarchaeota archaeon
ACTAATTCTGAAATCCTTTCATCATTTAAGGAAGCACCAATTTTCCAACAAAGATTTAAAATATGAGCAGCATCCATTTTTGGATAATAAGTTCTCCAACCCCTTGATTCTTCTAATCCTATAAGACGAGAAATTACGAAACCGAGTAAATTTTTTTGCTTCGTTTCACAACCTAAGATTAAATCAAGTGCTCTTTGAGCCTCACTACTCTTCCTTCTTTTTGGATGATAAGCCATACAGTTTAGCACTGCAATCGTTGATGATCTGCACCCCCATCTTGAATGAGGTATATTACGATAACCCGCGACACCTCCATAAACTCCTGAAGCTATTCCTGTAGGCCAAGCACCCTCATCAAGGCGCTGTTCCATTAACCAGTCATAAGCATCTTCTACTCTGCTATCTGTAGAATATCCACAAGCTGCTAATCCTTCCAAGGGGGTTGCTACTTGCAAAGGAATCATGTCATATCCACGAATTTCTTCAAATGGCCCTTTTCTACTGGTAGGAATTGGCCATGAATTATCCTTCTTTTGTTTTGAAAAAATATAATTAGCAGCTTTTTTGACATTTTTATGATCTTTATTAAATCCAAGATAACCTAATCTCACTAAAGCTTGAGATGTTGCTTGAAGTTTTCCCTTAGTAGATAAAGTGCCTGTAAGATCAACACTACTCCAAGAACCATCAGATAGTTGAGTCTTAAAGAGTGAATCAACAATCGGGTCATTTTCCCGTATTTCTAATAGTTCTTGTATTTCCTCATCATCTTCAGGACGGTTTAAAAGCTCCTTTAATATAAGTATTCTTAAGTTAGGAGAGGGATCAGTAAGTAACAATGCCACAAAAGTCATGTAATCTCCTCCAAGATTTCTTTTATATAAGGAGCAGTAGGTGTATTCCCCTTAGCAATCATTTTAGGTGTACCAGCTGCAATTAATCTTCCCCCTTCATCACCTGCGCCAGGACCGAGTTCTATTAACCAATCACATGCTGCCAAAAGGTGAGTGTGATGTTCAATGACAATTACAGTATGTCCATTTTTTACTAATCTATGCAATACCTTAATAAGGCGAGATACATCTTCCATATGTTGTCCTACAGTAGGTTCATCCAAGATATACATAGATTTCTTCTTACTTTGCTTTCCTAATTCCTTTGCAATTTTAAGTCGCTGGACTTCCCCACCTGATAACGTGAATGCTTTTTGATTAATTACTAAGTACCCTAAACCTACATCCTTCACGAGTTTCAATTTTTTTTCAATATATTCTTCTTCTTTAAACAAATCATATACTTCATCAATAGTTTTCTCATCTAACTCGGGAAGTGAAACACCGTTAACTTTCACTTTCCACGCATCCATCGAATAACCCGTTCCATTACATACTTCACATGAGTCGAAGATATCGGGTAAAAAACCCATGTCGGTTCTTATAATTCCATTTCCTTTACAAGCAGTACATCTTTTTTTCAGGTTTGCATCACTCAAACCCAATGAAATTGCATCTGCACTTGCAGCAAATATCTTGAAAAACTTACTTCTTAAACCAAGGTAATTCATAGGGCTTGTAATGCTTGCTCTGGTTTGATCAATGATTATTGTTTGAGATAATTCCCCCTCTATTTTATCGTATTTTCCAGGTTCTAGAGGTTCTTGTGCCATTGAAGTCGTATGTTTTATTGGAGCCAATATTCTTCCAATAGTGTCTATTAAAAGCGTAGATTTACCCGAACCAGATACACCACATAAGCCTACCAGAAGACCATGGGGGATCTCTACTATATCACCTTTTAGATTGTTTTCTTTCGCACCATATATTTTCAACCATTTCTTAGGAGTTTTTTCTCGTTTAACGAAATTAAACTTCTTTTTCCCATTCAACCAATCAGCTGTAATTGTATTGCTCTTCTTAATTTCATTCAGTGAACCTTCAGCAACTATTTTACCTCCTTTAACCCCTGCTTTTGGTCCTAAATCAATTATATAGTCTGCTGAATTAATTAATAGCATATCATGTTCTACCATTAAGATTGTATTACCCATATCACGTAATTCTACAAGTGCTTCTAATAAAACTTCAAGTTCAGAAGGGTGTAATCCTCTTGAAGGTTCATCTAAAACAATCGTAAGAGATGTAAGACCACTGCCTAATACTCCTGCTAATCTAACACGCTGAGCTTCACCTGCTGAAAGAGAGGCAGCTATTCTGTTCAAATGGACATATCCTAAGCCTGTTTTGATTAAGAAACTCAAACGATCTAGTATTTTTTTATAACTATTATGAATTATAGCGGGAACCTCATCACTTAAAGAGATACCTCCTATAATTTTCAACAAATCTACAAAAGGGAGTTCATTTAATTGATATACGTTATAACCGTCTACAGTAAAAGCTAGAAATTCTGGTCGAAGTTTAGTGCCTTTGCAACTTTCACATGGTTTTATATCAGTATATGTACCACCAATATCCCATTCGTTTACCCATCCATGGAAAAAACCGTTGTATTTTCTTGAATATATCCGTTTGTACCCCTTTCGGCTCTCATAGTGTATTTCCAAAGGTTCCTTACTTCCGTATAAGAATGCATCTTGAGCTTCCTTAGACATTTCGTTCCAAGGAGTACTAGTGGGATCAAAGTTATAGCGTTTTGCAAGTGCCTGAAGTTCATAATATCCACCATTATATGGTTTACATAAATAACCCTGTGGCCAAAATCCCGGGGAATACATTGCACCTTTACACAAAGGTTTTTCCGGATGGATTAGTAACTTTTCTGGTTTTGGGACGTTTATAGTTCCTATACCATGGCATTTTCGACAGGCCGAATAATAAGATGCTGGATCAAATTGAAAAGGCTTTGGTAATGGCAACCTGAGATTGCAATTCTCACAGATAAATACGGTTTTTTTTATCATTGAGGTACCACATTTAGGACATGTACACTCCCCTATATATGCCAATAAATTCGCAATATGGTGAGTAATTTCCGTAGCTTTTCCAACTGTGTTTCTTACATTGAAACTTCGCGAATACATTGCTCTAGATGATATCACATGAGATGTCACTCCAAGCCCTGATATTTCATCTACCATTACTTCAGGTCCTTCACGAATCCCCTGACGCTCATACATGGATAATGTTTCAAAAAAGC
>JAUWWH010000052.1 GCA_030617005.1 Candidatus Bathyarchaeota archaeon
CATATCGGCCAGCAATATATATTGAATAGCCAATTGTGGAAGATCACTCAATTCTGAATTATCAACACTCAATGCAGATAAAATCGTTTTTTTCTATATAATACCATTACGATAACAAGAACAAAAGTGATAGTTATTCCACAAATTCCAATCGTGTATTTCGAAAATATTACACTAACTTGTACAGTTTTTGGTGCTGATAAGACTGTTGTTTTAGAGGTTGAATATCCAAAACTTGTGACTTTAATTTGATATTCTCCCTCTGGTATTTCAAGGAAAGTAATCTTTCCACCTATATCTGTAAATCCTGAAGTGTACAAATCATTTTCATTTGAATGAAGCTGTACTTCAATATTTGATATTGGCAGTTCAAGAAGATCCCTTAATTCAATTGTCAGATTATACATTTTTGAAAAGACTTCAATTTTTTTTTCTCTTATATCTATCTTCCCTTCATCATCTATTACTGAAAAATTAACAAAATACGTTCCTATCTTTCCATAAACATGATTTGGATTGTAATGTGTAGAATTATCTCCATCTCCAAAATCCCAAGAATATTTGAGCATTTTCCCTTCAGGATCTAATGAGTTATCTATGAATTCAACAATTTCTCCCTTTTTCGGTTTCAATGGATTAATTGTAAATTCTGCGATAGGTGGAAGATTTTTTACCTTTACAATCAGTGAAGTTGAATGACTGTATCCATCATTATCCATAACTGTCAATTTCACAGTGTAAGACCCTTTATCTGAATAATAGTGCGTTGGTTTCATATTACCTGTTGTGTAACCATCTCCCAAGTTCCAATATTGTGATATGATTTTTCCATCCGGATCATACGACGTATCATAGAATGTTACTAAATCTAAAATCGTGAATTCATTGGGAGAATAGGAGAAAGACGATATTGGAGGTATATTTATCAATAAAGGATTATTGAGGATATCATTGATGTATGCCTGATACCGTTCGTAAGATGCATCATTTTCATCCCAGAATATCCATACAGCTAACATCCTGTTTTGCCATAGATTATTAGGTTTGAATACATAGTTAAGCTTCTTCTTCATCAGAATAACCCATTCATCTGAAGTCAGAGCATTCCAGTAACCTGTTACAACTATTTGATTTTCAAAATTAAATCCATATAAAGCCAGATTTAAAGTGGAGTATATCTCTGTTACCACTCCTATTTTCAACCTATTAGTTAGTTCAGTTAATCCTGCGTCAATAACACTTTGTAAGAACGGTTCATCAATCCATATGTAATATTTTGTTTTTAGTTGTTCAGGGAGAGAATTATAGAAATTCTCAATCTCAGATAAATTTACAGGTTTATTTTCCCAACCATACCATATTCCTATCGCAAGTGTAGATGTCTGATTGAGTAGGAACTTCATGTTGTATATAGTTAAGTTATATGTTAAACTTCCTATTTGTAAGTAATACTCTTCAGATTCATATTTTTCCTTTGAAAAGAAGACATATAATATTTTTATATCCTTCTCATCTGCCCAAGTGTTCATCTGTTTAAGGTTATAGTAAAAAAGATCTGTATCATCTAGTGGTAAAATTAAAATGATAAAATTGTATTTTTCACTTATAATATTAAAATCATTAATTATGAATTCTTTATAATTTGTAACATTTGAATAAGCATAGAAATAAATCCTGTCACTGTAAGTACTATTCCAATACGGTGTAGAAGCCTCATGTGGAAGTATATACGCAATACCTGAATCATCTTTATTAAAATATGTAAGTCCATTCGTTAGGTCTAAGTTATACTCGAAAAATCTATTCAAGATGAATTCAGTTATATATATTGTTCTATCTAATGCTTCAAGTTGATATCCTGCAGTAGCTCCAATCTTTACAAAGAATCCACTACCTACACCTATTAATCCCGGATCAATGACTTTCATACCGCGTACATAAGCATAACCGTAGATTTCATAATAAAATCCTTGTAGGAGCTCTTCACTAAACGGTCTTCGAGTTTGAAATGTTTTTGAGCTTGGAATATTTTTAGTTCCTAACTGAGATATTGACACATTAGCATTTTCAATTACAGTCACAGTCTTTCCAAATGGTACATTTTCCATTCCTATCTTATGTTTTAACGTCCCATTCTTGTAACCGATGTACCAAAATTCCCACCCCCCATTCCATATTATTTTTGCCCCATTTTGCAACCATTTAATGAGAGAAGAAGAGGAAGAACCATCCCATACTGTATCAGGAATTACATCTTGTGAGAAGATGAGTATTGATCTATTTGGATCTTCGTTCAGAGTGATTTCTCTCAATTCATCGGCATTAATAATCGCATAATTGATGTGAAACTTGCTGAAAATATGCTCCATATATTGGAGCATAATAGATGCTGCGTTTGAACCAAACCAAGCATAGGGGTATCTTGGGTCATTATAAATGAATACTTTATAGTTAATTTCAGTGTTTATATTCTGAGATGAAGCAAAAATTAATGACGGAGTGCAAAATACACTAATTAAGGTTAACTGAAATACAAATATTTGAAGTGTATGTATTAATTTAACCTTTTTTTTTCTTTTAATCCCTCTTTTCAATTCATTAAAAACCTCTCATCTTTTCTTAAAGATGACATAAAATTTCAACGAAATAATAGTTATGTGTAAGACAACATCTCACCAATAAACGATCATTATATAGATGCTTCTTTTCATGATTCTGTCTTTTTTGATTTTTCATACTTCCTCACTACTGATATACTCATCAGAGCTACTCCTTGAACTATAAAATAAATGAAAACTAAATACACAACCGGTGTAATTTTTTTGAATGAACTAATATTACTTAATAACAGATCTTTAGTATTTTTTATCTGCTCTGTCAGTACATTTACTTCTTCAGCAATTTGTCTTAATATAGAACTAAACGCTGCTTGAAAATATTCAATCTCCACATCTACTGATGATAAACCCGATGTTATCTCCGTAATGTTACTTTTTGTCGTTTGTAACGAAGGTATAATCACATCTATTAATAGATGTAGTTTATTAATTACATCTCCCATTTCACTCATTACTTCAGGAGAGTCCCAAAGTATACTAAAATCTCAGAACATCTCGGCTTGACGATAGAAGCTATTAGAGATGTCCATCATCTGTTCAACTGAAACATTTAAGACATTAATAATACTAGCGAGTGTTTCATTCGTGTTTACTATTAATTCATGTGGGAAAATCATGGAGTCAATCATTGATGATATGTTCTCTAATAGTATCACCGTCTCATCTAGAACAATCAACTCGAAGGAATTAACTTTATTTTCGATTGTTTCGATTTGGGAAGGTATGTCAAATATGTGATATAAACTTAGTACCCCTACTCCAATTCCTAAATTCATTAAGCCAGCGATTAGAATAATTATTGTTGTGATTCGGAGAATATTATTCTTCATTAGCTATCAACTCGATATTGGAATATTTATTTATTTTATGAACTCTAAATGCATAAATCATTGATTTTTAATATATACTAGGAGTTAGCATCGTGCAAAATCAGCAAAAAAATTAAAAATAGAAATCTAAAAAAATATTTTTTTTAAAAAAATACTTAGACTAGTTTCAAGTCTCCAGGTTTCTTAACGTACGGTATCAATCCTCCTTCTTCTAGAATAGTTTTCATTAGAATTGGTAGTGGTTGATAATTCACCTTGGTGTCTTTTGTGATATTGTAGAGTATTCCCCTTTCTAGATCAACTTCCAATGTATCCCCCTCATCGATTTGATCGGTGTTGCAGCTTACAACTGGAAGACCTACATTAATAGCATTTCTATAAAAAATTCTAGCAAAGGACTATGCAATTACAGCACTTACTCCTGATAATTTTATGACTATTGCCGCGTGTTCTCTACTTGAACCGAGACCAAAATTCTTACCAGCAACTATGAAATCACCCTTCTTCACCTTCGATGAAAATGTGGGATCTGCGTCTTCCATTGTATGCTTTGCCAATTCAGAAAGATTGGATCTGAGGTGGTAATAGCGACCAGGAGTTATTAGATCAGTACTGATACTGTCACCAAATTTCCAAACTTGCCCTCTAAGAACCATATTACATCGTCCTCGGGTCAGTTATTTCGCCCATAATTGCTGTAGATGCCGCAGTTGCCGGAGAAGAGAGATAAATGTATCCTTCAGGGTTCCCCATTCTACCTTTAAAATTACGATTCTGGGTTGAAAGGCAAGTTTCTCCATTTCCTAGAATTCCCTGATGCACACCTACACAAGGACCGCAGCTAGGAGCCATAATCACTCCCCCTGCTTCAATGAAGGTCTCAATAATCCCTTCTCTTATTGCTTCCATGTACGTTTTGGGGGAAGAAGGTACTATTATTAGTCTTGTATTTTTATACTTCTTTTCCCCTTTAATTATTTTAGCAGCTATCCGGAGATCATCAATCCTACCATTCGTACAAGTGCCAATGTAAACTTGATCTACCTTTACGCCTTTGACTTCATCGACTGCCTTAACATTATCAACAGTGTCTGGACAAGCCACCATTGGTGATAATTTAGAAACATCGATTCCTATGTTTCTCTCATACTTAGCGTTCTCATCAGGATATATCTCCCTAAAACTTTCTTCCCGTCCATGTCTTTGTAGATACATCTTCGTCTTATTATCAGCGGAGAATAACCCACATTTAGCTCCTGCTTCAACTGCCATATTCGCTAAAGTCATCCTCTCGGAAATTTCCATCACCTTGGTATTGTTTCCTGAAAATTCTAAGGATTTATAAGTTGCACCATTTGCACCAATCTCTCCTATTATGAAAAGCATTAAATCTTTTGCGTAAACCATCTTATTAAAAATCCCGTCCACTTGAATCTTGAAGGTCTCTGGAACTCTGAACCATGTCTTACCAAGAGCCATGGCTACCGCTATATCTGTTGAGCCCATTCCAGTTGCAAAGGCTCCAAGGGCTCCTGCAGTACATGTATGGGAGTCAGCTCCCACAACTATGTCTCCTGGTTTAGCATAAGACTCAGATATTATCTGATGACATACACCACAACCCACATCATTTAATATGATACCAGTTTTTTTCGCGAATGATCGCATAAGTAAATGAGTGTTGGAAAGTTCTCTTCTTGGGCTAGGAGATGCATGATCCATGAACAAGATAGTTTTATTTGGTTTGGCAACATTCTCTATTCCAAGTCTTTTAATTTGTTCTATAGCCAGTGGTCCTGTTCCGTCATGGGCAAAACAAATATCAACTTCACAAATTACAAAGTCATTCGCCTTAACATCTTTTAAAGTATGTTCATTCAATATCTTTTCTGCTAAAGTCTTCCCTTTAACCATTCAGACTCCTCAAGGCAATATTTTATTCCATTAGCTCCTTTTCAATTTTTTGTATCTTTATATTCAATATAACATTCAATATAAAAAATGTAAGCCAATGTACCAAGAATGTCTTCATGAACATATATACAATGATATACAATTTCCAGAGAAAAACGGAGATGATATAGTAATAGAGTAGTTTATGTAAATAAATTACTCAAGTTTTTAACACTGGGTTGAACATCAACTCCCATCTCTCTGAATTTTTCTTTAGAGGAATATCCTGTTAAGACTCCAATAAATTTCACCTTCGAATTTATCGCACAAAGTGCATCAAGCCACGAGTCTCCCACCATTATTGCCTCGTTAGATTTTATGTTTAAACCTTTTAGTGCTCTCAATAAGTGCTCAGAGTCCGGTTTTGGATTTTCACAGTCATCTCTTGCTACTATAATATCTATAAATTTTAACATATCTGTAATCCTTAACGCTTCAATAGTAGACACTCTACAATTTCGTGTTACTATTCCAATCCTTATCTTTTTAGTTTTTAGCTTCTGTAAAATCTCTTTAGCTCCATGGATCTCGATAGTATCTTCAATATTTTCCATCTCAACTTCCTGAATAGCGTTTGCAATCTCTTTATTTATCTTTGAGATTTTAGTTTCGCTTATACCCTTCTCCTTTAAGATTACTTTGAATTTATTAGGATTAGTTATCAATAAGTATGGAAACGAATCTTCTGTAAATCCATGCAACGTGAGAACCTTTATTATCTTCTTCCGCATCTTAAGAAAATTTATTTTTGAAGTGAGAAGGGTCCCTTCTAAATCTAAAATAACAGTTTTGATCTGACCCAGTTTCATTGTACAAACCACTTCAATAGTACGCACGATTCTCAATAACTATTTAAATCTTATTTGAATATTTTATTAGTGATTTTTTCTGAATTTAGGCAGATTTCCTTCTAATTAAAGTATATTTATAATTCTTGGATAACTCCTTTTTGACAAAGAGAATTCTAATATTATAAGTTTTTTATGGAAAGCAGGAAACATCATGATTATACTACTCTTTTCAGTAATTCTCGATTAGGAGTCACCCTTTATTATATAATAATGACATAGAATAAACCTTGTTAAACTGAGAATAACTTTGTTATTCCTAATTCTTTCCCATCTCTACTATTTTTTATTTGTCCAAATTGGACAATACTTATTTTCTCCCTACATGGTGTAAA
>JAUWWH010000204.1 GCA_030617005.1 Candidatus Bathyarchaeota archaeon
GGATTTTCCAAATTTATTATCCAGAAGAAAATACAGAAGCTTAACAATTCCAGAGGGACTATACAAAAAACTCGAAAGATACATTAAACAGTCCAATGGAAGCTACGTATCTATTTCAGAAGTTATAAGAGAAGCCTTGATGAAATACCTTAAAAATACTTCTTAATCCAACCTCAATCACATATTATTAATGAGCTAATGTAATTAGAAAAAAAGGGGTTTGCGGGAGACGTCTCCAGGATTTAGGAGAGAAATAGGAGGAGCATCTGGAGAATAAGACTATTCTAACAAAGTATCTTGTTATCTTAAAGATGATAATTTAGGGCTTAAATTTTAGTCCAAACCCAAGTCCAATAAGTAAGGATAAATAATGTATTTGTCATTATTGTATTTTTTTATTTTCACACTCTATCAATCTTTTCTTTAATACATCAGACATAATAATGACCTTTCCTATCTTAAGAAAAAGTGAGATGAAATGAGTGAAGAACATTATCAAATTGTAGCGGATAAATTCATCTTCACTGTGAAAAGGGGACTACTCTACACTGAGAATGACACGTGGGTAAAAGTGGAAAATAGAAACGTTCGAGTGGGTTTGACAGATTTCTTTCAAAGGAGAGTAGGTGATGTTATTTATATAGAATTTCCCAAAGTTGGAAGTAAGATTACCCGATCTGAAGAAATCGCACAATTGGAAAGCATAAAGACAGCTTCCTCAATACCTTCTCCACTTGAGGGGACCATTATTGCGGTCAATCAATCCCTAACGAATAAACCTGAGATGATAAACGAAGAACCCTATGGAAGAGGCTGGTTAGGGCTAATATATCCTTCTAACCTTAAACAAACCTTAGATCAACTCTTGACAGCAGAGAGATACTTCGAGCTGATGAAAGTGAAACTAGCGAATGAAATGCAGCGAAGTAAGATGGAGAGCAAATGAGTTGACGGATCCTATCTTCATCATCCCTTGTAGCGGTATTGGGAAAGCATATGGCACCATCAGTAGAGAAGCCACATATTGCGTAGTTGAAGATCTGAGAAAAGGAGAGACAGATACGCTTTGTCTATCCTTATTGGTGAGTGGTGATGAGGAAACTCAACGTCTAGTTAAGTCCCACCGCTGCATTGCGATCGATGGCTGCCCTCTGGAATGTGCAAAGAAGAACTTGGAGTTCTCATGTGCTAAGTTGACCGCAAATTTCAGGGTAATCGACCTCCTCAAAGAGCATAGAAAGCTCAAACCAAAAAGCATAACATTCCTTGATAAAGCAGGACGTGAATTAACAAAATTCTTAGCAGATAAGATAGCGTTAAAGGTAGATGAATTAAATCGAGGAGAAACTGCCTCATGAGTTCACCGCTAAAGATCGGAGTCGTCTCCTGCAGTGGTGAGGGTTACGTGGAGGGAACCATCTCTAGGATAGCTACCCGCCTAGTCTTGGAACGGTTAAGACCTAACAACACAGTGACGATTTGCCTCCCCCTCTTCTTAACAGGAGAGAAGGGAGAACGGATGTTCGCTAAGTATTTTCCAACGATTGCGGTCGACGGGTGCGAGAAGAGATGCGCTGAAAAAGCCATTGAAAAATACAGCGGGAAGACAGCACATTCGATAGTAGTGGCAGATCTCCTTAACGTGTGGGATATTGAAAAGCCTAGGTCAAGGAGAAATCTCAACGAAAAAGAGATGAAAGTAGCGTCTAAGATAGCTGAAGAGATCGCAACGGCTATAGACACATTATGTATGAATGGTAGGAGGAGAAAGAGTGCCAACATATAAAACGACCACTGTATGGAAAGGAGGCCATCTAGGAGAGATCACATGTAGCAACGGTGCTAGATTGGAGTTCTCCGCTCCAGTAGCATTGTATGGTCAACCAGATATGCTCACACCTGAAGACGCCTTTGTCGGTGCTTTAAATATGTGTTTTCAACTCATGTTCATCTGGAGTATTGAAAAACTTAAACTTGAATTGATCTCCTATGAGTGTGATGCCGAAGGGTTCGTCAAAGAGTTACTAGATCGCACATCAACCTTCAAGAAGATAGTTCTCAGACCTAAAATAGAGGTTCGTAACTGCAGTGAAGCTAAAATTACACGGGCATTAACATTGGCAGAGAAGTATAGTTTAATAGCTCAGTCAATCAAGGCAGAAGTAGTAATTGAACCAACGATACGGTTTGTTGAATAATGATTATTCACAATATTGACCCTAAAAAGAACATAAAAGAAGCTAAAATGGTGAAAGATGTACAACTAAATAGTACGTGGTAAGATTGACAGTCAATCGTATTAGACGCTGGAAGGAGTATAGGACCCTCGCCTTAGAATGTAAACCTGAAATCATCTACTATGCGATAGACTCCCATCCATTACGAAAGCCACCTTGGGGACTCAAGTTGATTTTTTACCAGGGCTTCAATGGGTATGTCTTTTTCGATTACGCAGATGGAGCTACATTACATAAAACAAAAATTCCAATTCAAGGCAAAGATAAGAGAGAAGTTCCCTTATTGATTAAAGATATTGAACACTTCATTCACGCTCAAATAGGAAAGATAAAAATATCTCCTATTCATTCCTTCTGGAGCTACTAATAGTCCCAGATAACAATAGAAGAAATTGAGAATGACTAAAGAACCATGGTGTCCCACGATATATGTGGATCAATGTGACAGATGCGATGGAACTTATAAGTGTGTTAATTTCTGTCCCCACGGAGTTTTAGAAGTTAGAGAAGATAATGTCTCGGTTATTCATCCATTGAAGTGTGTTTACGGGTGCTCGTCGTGTGCTGATTTATGTCCAAAGGATGCCATCATCTTCCCAAGGAGAGAGACCGTCTCCAGATCGATAAAGAAGAAATCGTTATTGCAACGAGTTATATGTGAAGGTTGTGGCAAAAAATTCTTATCGAATAGAGAAATCAAATACTGTTTTACTTGTGAAAAAACATTAAGGACAAAATTGAGGGGAAGCAGATAACACCATTCAGTTTGCCATGTCACTATTTCGCGTGAGCTCGTGAAAAGTTTGGGTTTAGGGACTAAATTTTAATCCTTCAGGAAAAAAAGGGGGGGTTTGCGGGAGACCTCTCCAATCATTCAGAGAGAAATAGGGGGAGCATCTGGAGAATAAGACTATTCTAACAAAGTATCTTGTTATCTTAAAGATGATAATTTAGGGCTTAAATTTTAGTCCAAACCC
>JAUWWH010000001.1 GCA_030617005.1 Candidatus Bathyarchaeota archaeon
AATCATTGTTATGTAGTCCCAAGGCAGTCAAAATACACGATTATATCAACGTTAAGTTATAACATCAGAGATAAAAAAAATTCGTATGTTAGAAGAGTAGAGAAATGTGTCTATCCTCCTTCACACTATAAATTATTCAGCTAATACACATTCAGTCTCTCCTGTTAAAGTTTTTTCGCCCATCTGATTATTACAAAGTATCTCACACACAATGTATTTCTCACCCTTTCTTCGATATTTTTCTATCACTTTTCCATTAAACGTCAATGTATCACCAGGCCTAACCATACTGGTGAATCTTACTTTCAACTTTTTTATGGTTCCATTAATACCCAACCAATCCATTATCATTTGTGCCGTAAACGCCATACTCAGCATTCCATGAGCTATAATACAACCAAGTCCGACCTTTTTTGCGAATTCCTTATCAATGTGGATTGGGTTAAAGTCACCAGATGCATTTGCATATCTATCTATCTGACTTCTTGTGATCGGACCTTTCACGATGGGAGTTATCTCAACGCCTTTTTTAACATCTTTGAAACGTAATCCTTCCCTATTAATCACTTTGTTTACTTTCACCTTCTTGTTATAGTTGTAGATCGTCCTATGACAACTTTTTCACCCAGTTGATTCTCAAACACTGTCTCTTTCACAATGAAATCTAAGATGCCAGTCCGTCCCTTCTTCGTATATGTTTCCACCACCTTCGTTCTGAAAGTTAATGTATCCCCCGGTTTGATTGAATGGAAATATTCATATTCTTGTTCGACATGTAGAAGTGCGTGTTCACTTCTCAACTCTTTTAACTGGGGGGTCTCTGGAAGTGTGCAGAAGCTACATGTGGTGACAAATGTTGGTGGAGCTACTATCCCACCGAAGCTTGTCCTCTTACCGTATTTTTCATCAATATAGAGTGGATTATTATCACTTATAGCTTCAACAAATTCACTTATTTTTTCTTTCGTCACCGAATAAGAGTACTTGAATTTTTTATCCGTAGAACTTCTATCAACACTCAAGGAGATAACACCTTTAACTTTTAGCGTTTCGAAATATTTTTTACTCTTACTATTTTTATATGTCTTCCACTATAAAATATACTAATTGTTTCAACCTTTTTTTGGATGAGTGAAGATATGGGTCAAAAAAAGTATGGAAATTATGTCAAAGCATCTCTTTGGCCTTACTATCCTGAGATCCCCGTGTTTCAGTTGTTGAGGGACACAGCAAAAAGACTACCAGACAAACCTGCAATACTTTATCCGAGAAGATTAACATTTCGAGAACTTGATCTATTGAGTGACAGATTAGCCTCCGCACTAGACAATCTCGATATATGTAAGAATCGGAAAGTTGCTCTATTTCTTTGGAACTCTCCAGAATTCTTCATCAGCTTTCTCGGTATCTTAAAAACTGGAGCCACCGTGACCGCACTGAACCCTTCATTCAAGGAGAAAGAAGCGAAATATCAGATCAAAGACTCGGAATCAACAACGATCATCTTAGATGAAGCGCAATATCCTATATTGAAAGGGATCCGAGATGAGCTAACTGGATTGGAAAATGTGATCATTATTGGAGAAAAAAGGTATACAGAAACGTATCTACTTAAGGATCTCCTAGAGATAAACGTAAATCCACCTAAAGTCGAGATTGATCCCAAAAAGGATATTGCAGTGCTTCAATACACAGCTGGCACAACTGGACTGCCAAAAGGATGCATACTAACACATTTCAACATAGTAACCAACGTCCTTCAAATCCTGTTCCCATCATTAGGCAAAGCTTGTGAAGATGACATTTTTTTAAGTCACTTACCATTTTACCACATCTACGGAATGACCGTCCAACTGCTCTCAGGAATCCGCTTGGGTGCAAGTCAACTTATACAAAAACGGTTTGAACCAAAGGAATTCCTTGGACTGATCGAAAAGTATAGAGCCACCATTGTTTACACGGTTATGCCAGTCATCAACACTTTAGTGAATTACCCTAACCTATCAAAATATGACTTATCATCCCTACGTTTCATAAATAATGGAGCTGTCCCCATAATGTTACCCATTGCCAAGAGATTCGAGGAGTTAACGGGAGTAACATTAACCCAAGGGTACGGTCTATCCGAGGCCTCACCCGTCACCAATTTCAATCCACTAACTCAAATAAAATTACAATCAATTGGTCCACCCCTTCCTGATACAGAAGAGAAGATCGTAGATCTAAAGACAGGGACTAAAGAATTGCCCCCAGGAGAAGTGGGGGAACTGATCATTAAGGGTCCCCAAGTCATGAAGGGCTACTGGAAAAGACCATTGAAAACTGCAAAAGCACTGAGAGACGGATGGCTCTACACGGGAGATATAGCGAAGATGGATGAGGACGGATACGTCTACATCATTGACCGAAAGAAAGAGATCATCAAGTACATGGGGTTTACGATCGGACCAGCCGAACTCGAGAGTGTCCTCCTAGAACACCAAGCAGTGGCAGACTGCGCCGTAGTGGGCAAACCTGACTCCATAGCTGTGGAAATCCCCAAAGGGTTTGTGTTGTTGAAAGAGGGAGTGAAAGCGACTGAGGAAGAGCTCATTAGGTTTGTAGAAGAAAGGGTTGCAGGTTACAAGAAAATAAGGGAAATAGAGTTTGTGGACACAATCCCGAGAAACTTAGCTGGTAAAGTCCTTAGAAGAGTATTTATCGAGAAAGAACGCGCAGCTAGAGTCATATAATTATTCAATCATCAATACAAATTATAGGAGGTATCAGTGTTAGTAACGAAGGTAGCGCCATATTAAAGAATGGTCTAAAGGTTGTACCGACGGGTTGTGCACATGATTGTGGTGGGAGATGTGTACTCAAGGTCCACATAAGGGACGGAAAAATCGTAAGGATTGAGAGTGACACTGGAGATCCACCTCAGCTTAGAGCTTGTGTGAGGGGTAGGGCTTATCGCCAGAGAGTCTATGCGCCTGATCGTCTGAAGTATCCGATGAGGAGGGTCGGTGCTCGCGGACAGGCAAAATTTGAACAGATTTCTTGGAATGATGCCCTAGACATTGTGGCCACCCAATTAAAGAAGGTGAAGGATAGGTATGGATCCGCATCCATTCTATACATTGGCTACTCTGGAAACAATACGTGTATTCTCCACACCCCGGCTGTTGTTATGAGATTACTCAATATGTTTGGAGGTTTCACCAGAATCTGGGGTGTTGCCTCTTGTGAAGGAGGAGTCTTTGCGTGCAGAGCCACCTATGGTACACTTACAACGGGTCACTGGAGGAATGATCTCTCCAACTCCAAACTTATCATAATGTGGGGTTGGAATCCCGCCGAGACAGTGTGGGTTCCCAACACGAGCTTTTATTTGGCTCAAGCCAAGGAGGCTGGCGCAAAAATTGTATGTGTTGATCCAAGGTATACAAATTCAACCGCAACCTTTGCCCATCAGTGGATACCAATAAGACCCGGTACCGATACGGCCATGTTAGTAGCCATGGCTCACGTGATAATTGAGGAAAACCTCCAAGATCAAAATTTCCTCGACAGATACACTCTTGGTTTTGACAAATTCAAGGACTACGTTCTCGGAGTCGATGATGGAGTTCCAAAGACACCGGACTGGGCTGAGACCATCACAGGAGTACTGGCAGACACTATCGAAAAACTTGCAAGAGAGTACGCCACAACCAAGCCTGCTGCGCTCATTGCGAGCTATGCTCCTGGACGAACCGCCTATGGAGAGCAGTACCACAGGGCAGTGCAAGTCTTAACAGCGATAACGGGAAACATCGGTCTTCACGGAGGTAATCCTGCCGGAATTGGGCGAGCACCTGTAGGGAAGCAGCTGGGACCGGTCATGCCCATTGGGATCAACCCCAACGAAGCCAAATACACTTACATCAGAGAGCGGCTTAAAAGACCGATCCCAAGGAGTGGTACAGTGCACATATCCAAGGTTTGGGACGCCATCCTCAATGGTAAGGATGGTGGATACCCAAGCGATATAGAGCTGCTCTATGTGACCCATGGCAACCCTCTGAATCAGTTTCCAAACACGAACAAAGGGGTAAAGGCCTTAGAGAGGTTGGAGTTTGTCGTGGTCCATGAACAGTTCATGACAGCGACAGCTAAATATGCAGACATCCTCCTCCCGATTAACACTCATCTTGCTAGAACTGACATTGGTAGACCTTGGACCTCGGGACCCTACTACATCTTCAATAACAAAGCCATCGACTCCTTAGGTGAGTCCAAGTCAGACTTTGAGATATGCTGTGAGTTGGCTCCAAGGCTTGGGATCGAAAACTACAGCAATAAGACAGAGGAGGAATGGCTGAAGGAGATCTTTAACATGTCCAAAGACTTATCAACTGACATTCAAGACTATGACGAGTTTAGGAGAAAAGGCGTCCACAAGATCAAGCGAAGTGAACCAGCTATCGCCTTCACAAGAGAGATCAAAGACCCCAAAAAATACCCATTCCCGACCCCTTCAGGTAAGATCGAGATCTACTCCGAACAGTTGTCGAACCTACATAAACCACAGATCCCACCAATTCCGAAGTATATCCCGCCATGGGAGGGTATTGACGATCCATTGACCAGAAAATATCCTCTACAACTCATCACACCACATATAGGACGAAGAGCGCATTCCATTTATGATAACATACCTTTGCTGAGGAACCTAAAACCCCAAACCGTGTGGATTAACTCAAAGGATGCCTCACTCAGAGGTATCCAGAACGGCGACCTAGTCAAAGTCTTCAATGATCGAGGTGAAATGGTTATTCCGGTCAATGTGACAGAGAGAATCATGCCAGGTGTTGTCTCTATACCTCAAGGGGCTTGGTACAGACCTGATGAGGACGGAGTGGACAGAGGAGGTTGCGCCAACGTCCTCACTAAAGACAGATTCTCACCAGGCGGCGCATTCTGTAGTAATTCTTCCCTAGTGGAGGTCAAGAGAGTTTGAAAAGGGAACAAATCGGTTTTTACTTTAACCAATCCCGATGTATAGGCTGTTACACGTGCACAATAGCCTGTAAGGACTGGCACAACCTTGAATTAGAAGTCAACTGGAGAATAGTAACCACGAAAGAGCAAGGAAAGTTCCCAAATCTCTTTGTGACTCACCTCTCACTCTCCTGCAATCACTGTACTAATCCAATATGCGCCACCGTCTGTCCTAATAACGCCATCACAAAAAGGGAAGAAGATGGAATAGTCGTAGTAGATTTAAAGAAGTGCTTAGGGAAGGATAAGTGCGGTGCGGTATGTAAGAATGTATGTCCTTATTCCTCACCGCAATTCGGAACCGAAGAAAACGCAAGGATGCAGAAATGTGACCTCTGCTTAGACAGATGGGTTGAGAACAAGAAACCAATCTGCGTAGAAGCATGCCCAATGAGAGCGTTAGATGCTGGACCTCTAGATCAACTGAAAACTAAATATGGAAATATTAAGAAAGTAGACGGGTTCTTTTACTCCACAAAGATCGATCCCTCCATCATCTTCAATCCAAAGACACCAAGCAAAGAAATCTAATCACCAAGTTATTCACATTTCAGCGATTTACTCACAGTTATCAGTTTAGTATTCAACTCATTTCCTTTTAAATTCATACGAGCATATGAATAAATGTAGTAATTTTCTCACTATGCGCAGGTAGAAGCCGGTGGACGGGCTATTTTTCTTTATTTTCCGCTTTTAAACGTTTGAATTCTTGTCTTTGAATTAGATAATACTAAAAAATTCGTTTATGTAAACAAGGAACATTCAACAATAATTACCTATAAACAGTAAGAACATAAAACAAATCTTTTCCTATTCCCTTTGAAAAAAAGAAAGAGTGGATTGACTTAGTCAGAAAAAGCGAAGACCTTCGATTAAAAATATTACATCAAAATAAAGAATTACTTTACACAAAAACACTTACACGCTAATACTACTTTATTTCAAAGATTATGTGAAGAAGATTGTATTTTCTAGTGCACGCTCTAACTTCATAGAAATGGGTTAAATCGGATAATTTAATCTGCGTTATCTAGATGCTTCCTTTTTTCTAATTTCATTTAATTAAAAAATATAAAAATGATAATAAAATTGGATTCATGGAGTTCTTCAATGAAACCTTTTTTTGAATACTCTGCTAAGGATAATTCTTTTTGGGCTAATGTAAAATTTATTTCAGAAAAACTTGGATATTCTGATAGAACTAGCAAAGGTCAAAGACTTAGAAGATATAATTTAGATGATATTACAAAATGTTATCGTGAATATGGCTTAAATTTAACACACATATATAATGAAAATGAAAAATCACCAACTGAATTCAGTAGAGACCTAGTATCATATTTGAATAGAAGAAATAGAGTTATAGAAACTAACGTTGAGCCTAACCTCATGAATCGCGAAGAAGTAGAAGTTGAGTTCATAAGAATTAGAGAATATGTAAATCCAACATGTACTCTACCAATGAATAAATAAAAAGGGGGACAAGAGATATTACATATTCTTGACTTGTATCGTGAAGATGAGATTTCTATGTATATAAATAGAGTTTATTGAAGTGATTCATTTGGGAAAAGAGATAATTCATTTTGGAATCGCTATGCCATTCCATCCTTGGGAAGAGGTGTTGAAATGTGCCAAATGGGGTGAAAAGTATAACTTTGACTCTATATGGATGGCTGATCACATCGTTGGGATGGGTTTGAAGCGTTTAGATGCGCTGGAAGCCTATTCTACACTAGCAGCTCTAGCTATGACTACAAAGAAGGTTCGTCTCGGAACCTCGGTTACAAACATTCAGACGAGGCATCCAGCAGTGCTGGCACAAAATATCTCAACACTTGATCATATATCAAATGGGAGAATTATCACCGCTGTTGGAGCGGGAGAAGCCATGAGCATCGTGCCCTTTGGTATTCCTTGGGATAAACCCGTATCGCGTATGGAGGAGGCCATCAAAGTAATGATAAAGCTCTGGACTGAAAAATCCGTTGATCATGAAGGGGAATTCTTTAAGCTTAAGGGTGCTTTCTTAGATCCAAAACCGATTCAAAAGCCATATCCTCCAGTGTGGGTAGCTGCTAACTCACCAAGAACCATGAGAATAACTGGTAGGTTTGCTGATGGCTAGCTGCCTGTGATCAGAGATAACTATGCAAAGGATTTAAAAAAAATCCTTGATGTGAGAAAGCGAGCGGGAAAACTCTCTGATCTAGAAAGAGGTGTATTATTATACTCGGTTGTCGCCAAGGACGACGACACAGCTAAAAGAATTTTAGAATTTCCAGCGAAAGTATTTTCCCTATTCGATGTTAAGGGATTAGAAAAGTATGGTCTCAAAGTTCCAGAAAGGTTCTCTCTTGAAAAATTCGCTTATTCACCGAAAATGTTAACTGAAAGTATTGAATATGCTCAAAAGTATGTTCCATTTGAAGTTGTTGAGAAGCGATACATTTGGGGTTCACCAACTAGCTGTATTGAAAAACTTGAAAAATGGATCAAGGCTGGAGTTAACTATTTTGTAATAGTTGCCTTTGTCTCAGAGAAATACAGGGAGGATCAATACAAGCTTTGGGGCAAATGTATATTGCCGTATATGAGAGAACAATACGCATGAATCATGAATGTGGAAGGAATATCTGAATATAAATCAACTAATGTTAGAATTTCCACCACGTTATCATAACTACTTCATAAATCTCTCATCAGATATGTTTTAGCACATTAAGATATTGAACATGCTCGTTTCCATCACCTCTCGATAAAAAAAACCTTTGTTATACCTTACCCAATACTCTTTTCGGGGAACTCAATAGTATCTTTCATTACACACATGATAATAAAAAGCTCTGGCATTATCATCAGGATATACAAAGTAAAAGATAATATTTTTAAACTGAACAAATCTTTTTGATGATGGTGATCAAGATGAATTTCGAATTAACTCAAGAGCAGAAGGACATTAAACGGGCAGCCCGTGAGTTTGCTGAAAAGGAATTTACGTCTGAAAAGGGAAGAGAATATGATCAGAGTTATGAATTTCCCTGGGAATTCTACAGAAAAGCAGCCAAGTTAGGATTTATCGGCGCAGATCTTCCAGAAGAATATGGAGGACAAAACCTAGGATGCATTGAGACCTGCATAATTCCTGAAGAATTTAGTAGAGTAGACTCGACACTTTCAGCAATACGTGCAGGTGCAGGTTTTGCCGCATTAATTCCAAGATTTGGAACTGAAGAACAGAAGCAAAAGTATATTCCCAAAATTTGCCAAGGAGAAACAGTATGCGCTATGGCACTCACTGAGCCTAACCATAGTTCAGATGCAGAAATCGCAGGTTTAGAAACAAATGCGGTAAAAGAAGGAGATCAATGGGTAATCAACGGCACCAAGACATTTATCACGTGTGGTTACATCGCAGAATTTAATATAGTTTGTTGCCTGACGAACCCCAAAGCCACGCCACTATACAGAGGAATAAGTCAAATAATAGTTGAAAGGGGAACTCTAGGATTAGACGCAACCCTTCTGAAGCCTAAAATGGGATCTAGGGGAGTCCCACACGCTGAATTATCATTCGACAACGTTCGAGTACCATTGAGTAACCTTCTAGGTCAAGAAAATAGGGGCTTCCATCAGATCATGTCATATTTCGATTACAGTCGAACAATTATTGCCGCAGTGGCTGTAGGCATTGCCCAAGGAGCCTTTGAACGCGCTTTGAAATACTCTACTGAGAGAGAACAATTTCTCCAACCAATTCATAGGTTTCAATTTACACAATGGAAAATAGCAGAGATGGCTATGAAAATAGAAGCTGCTAGGCTGTTAACATATAAAGGTGCTTGGTTGCTTGATAATAAACCCAAGGAGTTAAGATTAATAACCAAACATGTTGCGATGGCAAAAGCATATGCAGCCAAGATCGTTCAAGAGGTTACTAATGAAGCCATCCAGATTCATGGGGGCTATGGCTACGTTGATTCTGACCTTGAACGCTATTACCGTGACGCTAGAATCTTAGATATTGTAGAAGGAACAGGCGAAATTCAAAGACATATTATCAGTAGAGAATCCTATAGGGAAAACAAGCTACCATTGCCATAGCTTTAAAGGAGATCTATACCTTAAGCAGTTAAGCTAGATGTTCATGATTAAACAAGTTTTTTCAGGTATATTTCAGATAAAGGTTCCATTACCACACAGTCCCCTAATACATCTGAATTCATACCTATTAAGGTCAGAGGAGAAGAACATCCTCATTGATACTGGACTTAATTTCTCTCAGTCTTTTCAGTCGTTACGTAGAGGACTTTCAGAGGCTAGTATTGAACTTGAGGATTTAACCGAAGTTATACTAACTCATTTTCACGTGGACCATGTGGGTTTAATTCCACGTTTAATCGAAGCTTCAGGGAATATCAAAATTTCTATACATCCAATAGAAGCTGAATTGTGTAGGATTCTATCGAGTACGTATAAAGACCTTTTCGCAAAGATTGAGACTTTTCTTAAATCTAATGGTACACCTTCCTCGATTGCGTTGAAATTGACAGAGTCTCATCCGCTACATGAGCCTAAAATTATACGCCCATACCAAGAACTCGCAGTGGCCACGCATCCCTTGGAGGATGGTCAAGTGATCTCAGTTGGTGATTATCACTTTCAAATTGTATGCACTCCAGGACATTCTCCAGGCCACATATGCCTATATGAACCCTCATTTAAAATTCTCATTTCAGGAGACCATTTATTGCCTTCTATCACCCCCCATGTCGCTCTCTGGTGGTTTACAGAAAATATGAATCCGCTGGCAGATTACTTAAACAGTCTCAAAAAAATAGAAAAACTTGATATTGAAGTCGTGTTACCAGCTCATGAAGAAACCTTTATCAATCATTGTGAAAGAATTAAACAACTTCAGGATCATCACAATCAAAGATTAATGGAAATCCTTACTAGCTCTAACTCTAGAAGATTTACAGCATACATGAAAGCTTCCCAAGTTCACTGGAACATTAACTACAAATCATGGAACACGTTTCTTCCGTTCCAAAAATATTTAGCTCTTGGAGAAACCATAGCACACTTGTATTTTCTTGAAAAAAAACAGCTAATAAAAAGAACTATGGTAGACCAGGTTCTCTATTATTCCATCAACGAGAAAGCTAAAAAAAGGAAGAAATATTAACCCTATAAAACCTAACTTTTACAGTTTCACTTTAAAAAATAAAAAAGGAAATCTAAAAAGGTTAATTGTTCTCGAAAAGATCACTCGGGCTCTCAATTTTTTGTTTCATAGTTTTTAGAAATCGAGCTGCTAAAGCACCATCTATAACTCTGTGGTCAAATGACAAAGTAATGTTCATCATTGGCCTTATTACGATTTTTCCATCCACAACCACGGGTTTCTGGGCGATTCTTCCAACTCCCAAAATTCCGATTTCAGGTGGATTGATAATAGGTGCACCTTGGTCTACTCCAAACATACCTAGGTTTGTAATGGTGAATGTACCGCCGGTTATTTCATCTAAAGCTAGATTACCCGATCGTGCTTTCTCTACGAGTTCTTTTGTGGTTAAAGCGATATCAATAAGCGATTTTGTGTTTGCTTCACGAATAACAGGAACTATCAATCCAGCCTTTGTGTCAACAGCTACACCTATATTGATATCCTCAAGGATTTTAATTTCTTCATCTTTAAGAGTCGAGTTTACAATAGGGTATTCTTCTAAAGTCTTGGCTACAGCCTTAACCAACATATCTGTGTAGGTCATTCGAATATGCTTTTTCTTTTCGATTTCAGGAAGAAGTTTCTTGCGGAGTTTCACCATCTCTGACATATCCATCACCATAGTTACTGTCACATGTACTGCTGTCCGATAGCTGAATGATAAACGATCTGCCGTCGTCTTCCTAATCCCTACTAGAGGTATAACTTCTCTAACTCTAGGCATGACTTTTGTCATCTCAATCGCTGCAAGTATATCCTTTCTCACTATCCTGCCATTTGGTCCTGTACCAGTAATTCGGTTAAAATCGATATCGTGTTTCTCAGCGAGTTTTTTTGCAACTGGAGAGATCTTCACCTTAACTGTAGTTTTCTTAGTCATCATACTTTCCATTTTTTCGACTGATGCTACTTGTGGAGTTTCTAGGATTACCTTAGCTTTTTCAAGTGTATTTTGAAGGGTTGAAATGTCCTCTTTAGGTTCAGCTATTATGGCAAGTACTTCTGATACGGGTACAGTGGATTCCTCAGGTATCAAGATTTTCCTTAAAATTCCAGTTCCTGGAGACTCGATATCCTTTACTATTTTCCCAGTTTCTACTTCGAGTAAAGGCTCCCCTTTCTCAACTTTTTCCCCTTCCTTTTTAAGCCAAGTTACTATGGTTCCTTCTTTCATAGTCCAACCAAGCATTGGCATAACAACTTGCGTTATCAACTTCTATTCACCACGAGTTACATACTACAAACTGAAGCTTACTTCCCTAACTAACTTTATTCGTATCATGTAACGATTTTTTTAGCTGCATTTATGATATCTTTCACATTTGGTATCCAAAGTTTTTCTAAAGCAGCGGAATATGGAATTGGTGTATGTGGTGCCGCAACTCGCATAATCGGAGCATCTAAAGAATCAAAGCCTTCTTCATTAACCATAGCCGATATTTCAGCCCCTATACCCCCTGTTTTAGGAGCTTCTTCAGCAATAATGAGCCTACCCGTCTTTTTAACAGATTGTAAAATTGTTTCTTTATCAAGTGGATAAAGGGTTCGTGGATCAATCACTTCTACACTTATCCCTTCCTTTTCAAGCTCTGTAGCTGCATTAAGCGCCTTATGCATCATAAAAGCCCAAGCAACTATTGTAACATCCTCACCTTCTCTCTTTACATCTGCAACACCAATTGGAACAGTGTAGTCCTCTGTAGGTATAGTTCCTGTTATCGATCCTAGAAATTTATGTTCAAAGAATAATACGGGGTTATCATCTCTGATTGACGCTTTTAAGAGACCTTTAGCATCATACGGTGTTGATGCATATACTACCTTTAATCCAGGAACATGGATAAACCAAGCTTCAAGACATTGAGAGTGCTGAGCAGCAAGACCTGCTCCAGCGCCTTGAGCTCCCACTCTAATAGTTATAGGTACCTTGAAGTTGCCTCCAAACATATACCTGTACTTAGCTATCTCGTTACATATTATCTCCATAGCGTAGGGAATAAAGTCTCCTATCATTATAATTGGCACGGGTCTTAACCCTGTCAAAGCTGCGCCTAAGGCCAATCCTGCGATAGCGTTTTCTGCAATTGGTGTGTCCCAGACTCTATTATACCCAAATTCTGTTAATAATCCTCTTGTAATCCCAAAAGAGGTGGCACGTTGAATACTCTCACCTACAATAACAACGCTTGGGTCTCTTCTCATTTCCTCAACTAAGGCGTCGTGAATCGCATCGCTTACATTTATCGTTTTTTCAGACATATACATGCACCATCCATTTACACATAAACGTCCTCGTATAACTCTTCGGGCTTTGGCCAAGGACTTTCCAATGCAAATTTTGCAGCGTCTTTAATTTCCACCATGATGTTTTCTTCTATTTTATTTGCTTCTTTCTCTGTTATAACTTTATTTTCTATGAGGTAAGATCTTAATCTTTTTATAGGGCATTTCTTCTTCATTTCCTCAAGCTCTTCTACGGTTCTTGTCTCTGGGGCACCTTCATAGTGAGGTCTCCATCTATACGTTTTACACTCGATTAGCGACGGACCTTCTCCTTTTCTCGCTCTATTAACTGCCTTTTGAGCGGCATTAAATACTGCCATAACATCGTTCCCGTCCACTATTATACTTGGCATTCCAAAGGGTTTACCCATGTCAGCGATGTTCTCCATTCCCATTACATCTTCAAAATGTGTAAACTGTTGGACTCTGTTATTTTCGCATACCCATATGACTGGAAGTTTCCATGCTGCTGAGATATTCAGAGCTGGATAAAAATCCGATTGACTGGCCATACCATCTCCAAAGAAATCCATTACAACCTGTTTAGTTTTCCTTATTTTTATTGACCATCCTACACCTGTGGCTATAAGAAGTGCTCCTCCAATAATGCCGCTAACACCTAGGATGTTATGTTTAGGATTACAAATATGTGCACCGCCTTTTCCTTTAGAGATGCCCGTTCCTTTGCCAAGATATTCAGCAGTTAATCTCTTCAATGATAAGCCCTTTGTGATGGCATGAGCGCATCCACGGTGAGAAGGAACCATATAATCCTCTTCTTTAAGGGCTAAGCATCCGCCAACTCCTATTGCCTCCTGACCTTGACCAGAATGGGGTGACATTCCAATCATTTGTTTCTTTGCATGCATGTCATCGATATTATTATCCCAGAACCTCGAAGTCACCATCAGCTTATACATCTTGATTAAAATATCTCTTTCAATACTCTCCTGAACCATTTAAATCTCCACAAGAAATTATATATGTTTAAACTTCTATTTAATTTGTTTACTCAAGTCAAGCTTCCTCACCTTAAATTCAAGGTTTAATTAAAACTCCCAATTGTTCACCCTCAATCAGGCTAATAAAAGCCTCATTAATTTTATTCAGCGAATAGGTTGCTGTTATCATTGGGTCTACTCTTACCTTTCCTGTTTTGATTAAGTCTATAGCAATGTTAAACTGATCCCGTCTCCCTTCACCACGAGTTGGGAGAATCCCTGCAATATCTAGATTCTTCATCATTATACGGTTAGGATCGATCTCGAAAGGCTTCTCATATACTGCAACGATAACTCCTTTACCATGTCTCGGAAGCATATTTAGCATCTGCCACATCGTCTCTGGTTTACCAGCACACTCAAAAACGACATCAGGACCTAAACCTCCAGTTAGATCATTAATCATCTGGACAACATCAACCTTCTTTGCGTTAATAATCTCATCCGCACCAAATTCTTTTGCTTTCTTAAGTCTCAATTTCGATATCTCTGAAACATATACTTTACCAACTCCTGCAGCTATGGCACATTGTAAAGTAAATAATCCAATAGGTCCTGCACCTAAAACTACCACAACATCCCCTAATTTAAACCTCGACCGCCTAACAGCACTTACTGCTACTGATACAGGTTCAACAAAAGCTGCCTGTTCATAGGTTACTTCATCTGGGAGATGATACACTCGAGATTCCTCAGATATTATAAAATCCACATATGCTCCACGAGTTCTAACAGTAACACAATCTCCTACGTTGCATCCCTCTACTTCAGGACCTATATCCTCGATGTTCCCAGATACCTGATGCCCTAAAAGAGAATAAGCTGGAAACCCCAACACGCTGTCAAGAAAACTAACCAACTTTACCTCTGAAGGATCTTGAGGTTTAGGTCCCCATTTGTACATATGAATATCTGATCCGCATATTGAACAATAACGAATTTTTATTACAACACTACATGGGCCAAGTTCGGGCTTAGGCACTTCTTTTATTACAAACTTATATGAATCCTCAAGAATAGCCATCTTCAAATTTCTTACGCTCCCTACTATTAATGATATAACCTATGAACAAGGCTATCCTATATCAATAATTTGTGCTGTGATATCATCTGCATCTTCCGACGCTAAAAATACTGCTAAGGCACCAATATTTTCAGGAGTGGTAGCTCTTTTCAACAATGATGATTGCACAATTTTATCAAATCTCACCTTGTTTTGCTCCCTGCCTACTCCAGCTTTCCACAGATCTGTCCAAATAAAATAGGGACAAATCGCATTAGCTGTAATACCATACTCCCCTAAAACCGCTGCAATGCTTTCAGTGTAATTTATGACCGCAGCTTTGGAGGCCGCATAATGAGCCAGCGTCCCACTTCTCCTTCTTCTCCTACCAGCACTTGAGGAAATATTGACTATTTTTCCGCTCTTTTGTTTCTTCATATGGGGAATCACAAATTTGCAGCAAAGGTAAGTTCCCTTCAAGTTAGTGTCCAATGTTATATCCCAGTCATCTTCTTTCCACTCCAAAGCACTCGCATGTATATCATCAATGTGACTGGGCGCAATAGTCCCAGCGTTATTTACAAGGATATCGATCTTCCCAAATTTCTCAAGGGTCTTTCTAACCATCTCATCAACTTCATTTTCCTTCCTGACATCAGTTTTTACAGCCATTGCTTGTTGACCCAAAGCCCTAATTTCTTCAACTGTATTTTCAGCTAACTCAATATTTATATCTGCGATAGTTACATCCGCTCCTTCTTTTGCAAAAGATAACGCTATCCCTCTGCCTATTCCTTTAGCCCCTCCAGTAACTATAGCAATTTTTTTTTCTAGTCTACCCATAACTTATCTCCTAATTATTTTTTAGATTATTTTATATAAAAGATTTTAAGAGATATATACTTCTCATCGAAAGTCATTAATGTAGAGAAATCCCCGATCACAGTAATTAGATAGTCCACCTTTTTGTAAAGCTTCCTATTCCACTATTTGTATAATAGAGTTTATAATAAAGATAACCTGCTTTTTAAAAGGTTAAGACTATCAGTATAGCCTACGTTTAATCAAATTAATTTACTCAATATACTTATAGTACCTGTAACCTATGTTGGTGTCCTCTCTGCCAATATGATCTAAAACGAATTCTTTCTTAGGTGAGATAAAACTTTCATCTGTTTTTAGTCTTCCTTCATGTAAATCCTCATACACTTTTACGGATATCATTTTCCTACGAGAAAGATCTCTCATTAATCCTAATTTTTTAATTCCTTCTTTATATTCTGGTTGAATAATGAAGCTGCACGCTATCGCACTACTTCCACTACCATAGGAACATATACCAAATCTTTTATCATCTAAATCATCTCTTCCATTCCCAAAATGACTTGCCATACCTATCCATACAGAAGCAGTATAAGAATTACCGATAAGCTTTAAGGCAATCAATGAATCTGCAACTTTCTCATTATATTCATTTCTAAACTCTTCTAGTTTTGAAAAACGGCTTCTGAATTGTTTGTAATCTTTAGATACATAAAACTCTACATTTGTTAAACTTTCTCTAGTAGGTTCGGGTCCTATATTAGATAAGATATTATCCCATTTTGGGAGATGTCTCCAATCATGTATTAAAAATGAGGCAAAAGCATACTGAACCATTTTTGGAAATGGAGAGTGAAATGATATTAAATCAAGTTTATCGCCCAAGTTTTCTTGATCTGATTTGATTACCTTAGATTTTATTATATATTTTTTATACATATCGATGGCGATTCTCATATTTCGCAGATAACATCCAATAGAATATTGTCCATCAACAACAGCTGTAGTTCTCTCAATGGGTCTATAAAAGTCCCTATCATCTACAGTTCCAAAACCAGTAAATTCAGGTTCATAAACCAAAAGACGAGGATCTTCTTTTAAAAGTAAGGCAACCGCAGCTGCTCCTTGAGTTGACTCACCTGAGGAATATAGATCATATTTTGCAATGTCTGTAGCTATGACAATAGCATATTTACGTTTATTCCACCCTGAAGCGATGTATGCTAACCGGTCTATCAAAGCATACGTTGCTCCCACACAAGCAAATTTGGTCTCTGGTGCCCCGATATGATCTAAACATCTATTTCCATATACTTGCTCTAACATACCTTGGACATAGCATGATATTGGTTTTGCAGCATCTGGACCTGTTTCAGTAGCGACATGGATGAAATCTATATCTTTTGGATTAAGATTATTTTTTTTCATCAGTTGCAGAGCTGCCATCGCAGCCATAGTTGCGGCATCTTCATGTGCATCAGGGATAGACATTTTCTCTATTCCAAGCCCTTTTGTGATCTTACCAGGGTCTATCCCTCGAGCCTTTGCTAATTCTTCTGCATCGAGGTAAAGTTTGGGGACATACACAGCTAAATCATCTATACCCACTTTTTTCTTCAAAAACTTACATCCTGATTGTTGCATATAGGCTATTTTATGTTATATTCCAAGTTTTTAAATGTATAAGTAAAATTATGAAAGTAATTTAGATGAAATACAGAAATTCTTCAAAAAATATGTAAGCTTCATAGTGTGAGTGAAACCAATTCTGCTACATCCATCACACGTATTTTACTTTCAAGACCAGTTGTTTTAATTGAATCTTCAATGGTTAAGAGACAGAATGGACATGCTACAGCTAATATTTCTGCTCCGTATTCAACAGCATCTCTGACACGGATTTCTGCGAGACGCTCTCCAGGGATATCAATCCACATTCTTCCTCCTCCTCCTTCACAGCAGAGACTTCGTTCTCTTGAACGGTCGAATTCTAATAATTCTACACCTGGTATACTTTCAATAACTTTTCGAGGTTCATCATAGATACCATTCTGTTTACCTAAAAAACATGGATCATGATAGATAACCTTCTTATTTAATTCTTTAGAGAAGGATATTTTTTCATTTTCAATCAAATCAACAAGTAATTGAGTGTGATGTTGCACTTCAAAGGATGTTTGTCCATATCGATTTTTAAATATATGATAAGCGTGTGGACAGTTCACAATAACACTCTTTATACCATACTTGACGATGTGTTTCATGTTTTCCTCGATTAAAACTTCAAATAAACCTTTTTCACCCATTCCATAAACTTCACTTCCGCAACAGTTTTCCTCATCACCTAAAATTCCAAAGTTTACTTCAGCTTTATTCAAACATTTTACAAGGCTTTTTGGTACGTTTTGGACTTGAGGATCGTATGCAGATGTACAACCAACATAATATAGGATTTCAGCACCTTGTGAAATATGTTTGACATTTAATTCTTGAGTCCACTCAGATCTTTTATTTCTTATTATTCCCCAAGGATTACCATTGTTAAAGATAGTTTCTAATGCATCTCGAATTGTGGGTGCAATTTGCCCTTTTTCAACTTCCAAACTGCGGATATCTATTAAAAATTCGTAAGGATTAATGCCCTTAGGACATCGTATACCGCATGAAGCGCAGGTTGTACAACTCCACAGTTCATTCTGTGAAGGTTTAATTTCTTTGTTGTAAACAGCAACCTCTCGCATATACTTTCTAACATTCAAGTTGGCCTTTCTCGAAACAGGACAACCTCCAGAACACATTCCGCAGTGAATGCATTCAAGAAGCTTATGTTTTTGAACTAACTCCTGCAGGTTCATTTTCAACATTACGATTTGCTAAAATAAGAATATAAGGTTTAAGTATTTTTCTTGTATATTATCGTTCACATATATACTAGGAAACGGAGATATCAATGAATGGAGAATAAACTGCAAAGAATCAGTATCTTTCTTTGTGAGTGCGGTGGAA
>JAUWWH010000171.1 GCA_030617005.1 Candidatus Bathyarchaeota archaeon
TCAATTCAATTACTATGGCATCGCCGGAATTTTCAAAGAATCTATATTCAGTTTTACACTACCCTTAATACTCAAATATTTTATGATACCATATTTTGAGAAGAATTGAGCTACCCTCTCAACAAGATATTGTGAAGTATTAAGTTCATGAGCTATATCAGCGATAGTCCACCATTTTTTATCATCGATCAGATCTAGAAATTTTTCGAGCATAATCATTGCGTCTTCAGAACGTAACTTAGTAAAGTTCTTCTGTTTCTCCAACTTTTCTTTTATTACTCTCAGCAGCTCTTTTGGATCCACAGGCTTTAGGATGTAAGCGTGTGCACCTTGATAAAGGGATTCAATTACAGGATCTAAATCAGGGTAACCAGTAATCATGATCTTTATTATTCGTGTTTGAGAATTATTTATCACTTTTAGAAGGTCTGTACCTTTCATATCTGGAAGTTTAATATCAATCAATAAAACATCATAGAGGTGACTTTCGAATTTCCCTATAGCTTCTCTACCCGTCGTAGCAGTCTCGACATCGTAGCCCTTCCTTTGAAGAATATTCTGCAGAGTCTTAAGCATAGACATATCATCATCGACAACTAGAATTCTTTTTTTCTTCATTTTTCAACACTCTTTTCTATTTAAAAGTGAGATTTTCGGAAATTCTTGTGTGTGGTCATATGTTAAGGTGATATTACTTAAGAAATATTTAGAAAAGCGATATGGTTTCTGTAACTGAAACTGTAATGAAAAAAATGTTTAATCATGAATATGCTTCAGTTCAAAGATTAATTCTAAATGAGTTGTCGGCATTTAAGAAGCACAATCATCTCATTTCATTAAGTTTGGAAAAAATGTGAATACTCCACTTTTTTAGATACAGGTTGAGTATTTTTATGAACTTTTTTTAAAGTGGTTTTATAAAGGCTTCAGTAGGGTTATTCTTTGGAACCTTAGAGTAATACGTATTTATCTTCGAATTCTTTACTTCTCTCCTCAATCTGTTTCCTCACAGTGTCAAGGAGCTCTTCTGTTTTGATAGGTTTAACGAGGTAATCGTCAGCGCCAAGTCTTAAGGCTTCCCGCGTATTTTCAAGAGTCTGGTATCCCGTGATGATGACTTTGCGCATTTTAGGGTCAGTCTTTTCCATTCTTGATAAGAGTTGAGTGCCTTCAAAGTCTGGAAGTTTTATGTCGATTAATGCGATGGAGAAAATTTTTTCTCTGCTCTTTTTAAGCGCCTCTTGACCTGACTTTGCAGTTTCTATCGCATATCCTTCAAACATTAAGATTCTTGAAAGTGAATCTAAAATGTCTGAATCGTCATCAATGATGAGAATCCGATCTTTCGCTTTCAAACTATTCACTGTGAACAGATTGAATAAAGATAAACGTATAAATCGTTTTTGGATTCTTTTATGCTATCTGCAAAGTATCTTCCTTATGATTTCTAATAAAGACTGAGAGCTTTTCGAAAATAAAGTTTAAAGCAATTAATGTCTCTTGATACTTCTCTTTTCCTTTCAGACTGATCTTATATACTATTTTACTGCCATCAGTATTAGATATTATTAACTCCTTATTTTCTAGTGAATGGAGTAGGGGGTAGAGGGTTCCTGGGCTGAGTAAGACTCCGAATTCTCGGTGTATAAGTGCCATGATTTCATAACCATACATTGATGAACCATTCAACGCTGCCATGATAAAAATGTCTAGAAATGATCTGACAAATTTACTCTTAATACGGTTTTTGCGCAAGTTTTTTATTCACCTATAATCTAGATCACAATTCCATATTATAGATCTGTTATAGCCGTACATGTTTATCATATAAGTGGATTATGAACTGATAATCTAGATTACAAATCCATCTCCTGTTAGGGGAAACTGTGTGTGAATTCAGCTCAAAGGTTTATGAAAGTGCATTAAAGGAAGGGGATATGGGATTTATTGTCAAATAATTGATGATGTATTAGCTTGTCTATTGTTCCAGGTTTCGGATGCGATTTTTTATCCATTGCTCTACTTTCTCTTGACTCATTTTCATGGCTTTTTCCTATTCTTTCAGTTTCTCCTAAATAACTTTAATCAGTTCTGCTGGATTTATGGGTTTCATGATGTAAGCATCTGCACCTAGATTTAGAGATTTGACTGCATTATCTAAACTGGGGAATCCGGTGATCATGATAAGCATCATCTCAGGTGAGTCATTATGCATCTGATTTAGCAGTTCTGTGCCGTTAATATCTGGAAGTTTAATATCTAGCAAAACTAGGTTGAATTTCTGGGTTTCAAACTTTGCTATTGCTTCTGCTCCATTCTGAGCTGTATCGACACTGTAGCTGTTAGATTTGAGAATGCTACTTAAACTATCTAGAATATTCTTATCATCGTCTACAATTAGAATACGCTTCTGATTTTTTTCCATTTTTTCTCATCTCCTTAAATATGGTAATTTTAATCTAAAGATTCTTCCTTTCCATTCCTCAAACTCATTTGATCTCATTTATGCCTCAGCTCCTTAATGTAATCGATAAACTCGTAATTTTCCTTCACAGCATATTCTAAGTTGAGTTTATGATATAGAACTTTGATTATCTGATTCTCTAGAAGCAGTGCAGCTGAACCGAGTAATTCAGTTAAACATGAATGGAATCGGTCAATGTTACCTGAAATGTCCTCTCTTTGAAATGCATTATTTTTTTCCAGATATGAGAGAACTGTGTTAGTTGCTGTTTCTCCTAAAATCTGCGTTAAAGATTCTTTGACTGCATCTACTACTAATTCGTTAAATTTATCCTTATTGTGAGGAACCAATAGAGATTTCACGAAATAAGAATGAATAATCTGCGTATGATATATGTGATGATTAAAGAATGATATAAATATAGTGAAAAAATATACGAGTGAGATGTATTTTTATAAAAAATGTATCTAAAGGAGAACTATTAAGAGTATAATCGGGCAAATTTAAGACTGCTTCCTCAATTGATTGTTTAGTTTATACATCTATTCAGTACACATGGAGAGTGCTTTGCCTTAGATTCCAGTTGATGATAAATTAAACAATTAGCATCCATTATGCAGTGACTGTTCTAAACCTTTAATGCTTATGCAAGGTAAAATAATAACCTGTACAGAGTAACTTAAGACAAAATGAGTGTGTTGAAGAGATATATACTAACTGTAGTGTTCTACTCTATCAAATACGATAAAAATATTTATCATGTAAAGTAAAAAAAGTCAGATTGGAATGTTATTGCTTATGCTTTGAAGTATAGTCTTATTATGTTACATTTGTCACATTTATAGGCGAGTATCCCTTTTCGATCTACATCTTCCTTAGACATTGCTTCGTGACATAAGATACAATCAGGTATCCATTCTCTCTGTTTCTCTAATTGAAGGGTCATATTTAGACCATGCTCATTGCAGGGGTTTCAATACTTGAGACATTCATCAGTCTCTGTTTAGCAGCTTCCAGTTGTTTAATATTGTTGACGGTTATCCATTCATCTTCCAATTCTTTACTAATGAGACAGTTATGCTGAGCCATTCTTTGCAGTGTAGTATTTTCGAAGTCTCCTTTTTTAGGAAAATATTTTCTGATCCCTTCCCTAGTGAAAGCGTAGTGTCCACTGCAGATCTTGTAGTCAACCCATGGTTTTTGCTTGAATCTTTTGACCCAGTAACTCGATGTCTCCACTATTCCAAAGGGA
>JAUWWH010000103.1 GCA_030617005.1 Candidatus Bathyarchaeota archaeon
GTCTTGAGGTCGTTAATACGCGGACATATGGAGTGTTATTTATGTAATAAATTGGTTCTGAACCCTTTGGAACTCTAATTTGTAGAATAATTTTACTTCCTACAGAATATTGAGTCACTTTTACCCGTATCGATGGTTTAATTGTATTTGTGGTACTGTTGGCAATATTTTGTTTGAATTTGTCAAGATTAAAATCCGTGTACCTTCAATGAGGGGTAATGTTGATTGGTGCTATGAGTGAAGCCTATAAACGAGTCAAACTCAATGATCTGAAAAAAATCTATCTAGAGCGAGAAGTGTTCCTAAGTGTCTCTCAGCCAACAACAAATTTTGAGGAACTGAAAGCCGAGGTGGAAGCGAAGGTTGAAGCGAAGGCAGAAGAACAGAACAAGGTACTTCAAAAATTGGTCAATGGCTTAACCAAAGAGAATATGGATATGAGAGCGAGAGTTCAGAGCATGGAACCAAAGGTTAAGGAACTCACCACCGAATTAGAGAAAATGAAATCCCATCAGGATACAGTCGATAAGGTTATGGAGATCTTTGATCTAGTAGACATAGAAGATTGGAAATATGTAGGCGATATGATTTTAGATTATCGGAAGAAAAAATTTAAGCAGATGGAGTCCGAAGAAATCCAACCATAGTGCCTGTGAAAATTTATACAAACAAATGCATTTATCTTTTTATTCAGGTAATTATTTTGAATGCAGATGAGAATGAGTTTGAGTACTCTCAGAGAAATAGCGATAGGTGTTATCATCAGTGCCATAGGATCTTACATATCTTATATTTTAAACACTAGGGGAGTATTTGATCTAGTAAATATACAATTTCCACTTTGGATTATTATCATTGCCATTGTTATATTGCTTACATTTATGATAATCTATATGCGTTTTAAGAGAAAATCATCTGATATTTTTGTCTCAGTAGCTAGGAAAAGACCAAGGAATAATGTAACAACCTTTGATACTGATATGTTTGGTGTCAAGTGGAAAGTAGATTATGGTAGTTTTACTTTCAGCTCCGAACCATATGCTTGGTGTAAATCAAAACCATATTGTCCAGACTGCTTGTACGAAATGGATACGGAAAAACGTGGACGATTATTTAAAAACCATTATTGGAAATGCCATAAGTGTGGTAAGTATTACAAATGTACGTCTAAGAGTCCATATAACTCACACGAAATTATAGAAAAAATGTTAGAGGCTGATATTAGAAGTGGACGACTTAAATTATCATAAGTTTGTATTTGGGGATTAAATTTTAGTCTCATCGTTTGTAAAAGACTTTCTCAGACTTTTTTCAGAGTTTCTCAGACTTTCTTGTGACTTATTCGGACTTTTATAGAACTTCGTCAGACTTTTTCCAGACTTTTTAAGAGTTTTTTTACGTCAAAGGATGTAACCACTAGAATAACCAGTTACTGGAGTGAAACCGTTTACAGAGATGTGACACTCTATTACTTGTTGTTATCTTACGAGTATACCTATATTGGTATAACCATCCTCCTTGTAGCGATAGGTGCAATAGCAGTTGGATTCATCAAGGACTAGCTAGTGACCAAATACGTTTGGGTTTGGGGACTATATTTTAATCCCCCACACATACCAAACCAGTTCTACCCTTTCTTAAATCTAACAGAATGCGAATTTTTCTCATATTTAAATGGTATTTAAAGAAATTTTCTCAATTATATGAAACAAATCTTTTATATTCCATTGATTATATTCAAGATTTGGATGTGAGAATTGGTCTAAATGTCTTACAAAATGAGTGGTTTTGAGGAAGAGAGAATTCCAGAGCCCAGATATTCTGGATGGAGTCTAAAATCCAAAATACTGGTGGCACTGATCATAATAATTGGCATAAGCGTAGTTGTAGGGACTCAGTCCTTTACTGTAGTTCCAGCGGGGATGCGAGGTGTTCTATTAACTTGGGGCGAGGTGACAGCAGTCTTAGATGAAGGATTAAACTTCATAATTCCGATTGCTCAGAAGGTAATTCTAATGGATGTTACAATACAGAAAGCGGAAACCTCCGAGTCTACAGCCTCTGCAGATCTTCAGGAAGTTACGACGACGATTGCTGTAAATTATCGTCTAAACCCAAGTTACGTAGGTGACATCTATAAGGATCTGAGGCAGGACTATGAGAATCGTGTGATTAAACCCAACATCGAAGAAACGATTAAAGCAATGACGGCTCTGTACCAGGCTGAAGAGTTGGTGACGAAGCGGGCGGAGGTTAAGTTGCAGTTTGAGTTAATAATTAAAGAGCGCCTTGCTACGTACCAACTGGAAGTTCTAGCGGTTTCGATTACAGATTTCCAATTCAGCGAAGAATTCTCAAAGGCAGTTGAGGCTAAGGTTACAGCAGAGCAACGGGCATTAGAAGCGAAGAACGAGTTGGAACAAATCCGATATGAAGCACAACAACTTGTAATACAAGCTGAAGCACAAGCAAACGCAACTATAGCTATAGCAAATGCAGAAGCGCAGAAAGTTACCATTGAAGCTAAAGCACAAGCTGAAGCGATTCAACTGATACAGGCGCAAATAGCGCAGAATCAGGAATATCTACAATACTTATCGATATTGCAGTGGGATGGAGTTTTACCATACTTCTTCGGTGGCGGCGTGATCCCATTCATAGAGGTTCCTACAAACTCAACAAGTAGTCCATAATGGACTACATCCTCAGATTTTTATCATTAAAATTTAGTCCCAAACTAAATTGGTTTTTTTATTACGTTTCGATAATAGTCTCTAATTCCAAATATAAAATCATGTTCTAAACCAATTTCTTTACTATAAAGAGAATATTAGCTAAAAATTATCCCTATAGGTTTTTCAGCATAATAAAATAAAGCTAGCACAAAAAATCATTGATGCACTATATTTTAAAATAACAATTTGGACAACACAACAATTTGTTCTTGCCCGCGAAGGGTGAATAGGTTAGGTCTATGTATTTTCAGGTTCGTTAAAACTTGAGTTAGGGTATTCTGCTGTTAGAAGAACTGTTTATTTTCCTTTGAAATTTTTTCTTTCCTGAACGTTCATCCTCTTATGCTTCGTCTTCCTCAGCCTTTTCTTCCTCGTCCTTTTCAAAATCTTCATCCTTAGCTATTGTTAACTTCAGTTTCTTATATCCTTTTTTTAACGCGCGCCTATTCCACAGATCGACGTTTCTCTCTAATCAGCGACCTTAAATCCGTCTTCCCCATCTCAGACTTGTTTACCAAGGCTTCCTGTTCCTCGGGATTCAACGAGTTCCAATAGTCCACATTTTCTTCAACTGTTTCGTATTCGTAGACATAACCCATTAGCTTGGGACTTTCTAAGCCCATACCAGAATACAGAGTCTGATAATCGGTCTTCACAAAAACATTTCTCTTTACCATTTCCTACACTTCTGATCTAAGTCCTTCGATTTGGGATGTGCACTCCAATTCTTGCTAGGCTATACGGTCTCTACAATAATCTAATGCTCTACATTCTTTATGGTTCAGTTGACTGAGTTAAAGTACCAAGTTAGCTGAGTTGGCTAGATTATTCCAGCTTACAGTTCAAGCTTTGCGTCTTAACGAATTATAAAGATTTATTTTATAGTATATCCATAGCATTCATTATATATTATGTTTGCGCTTTAAGCTCGAATAGTGGAATTCTAAACCTTCTTAAGGGTCGTGGACCTGACAAATGATTCGTGCTTTTTGATGCGCGCATAATGGTAGTGATCACCATTAACGATCCATAGTCTTAAAAGAGATGATTAATACGTCAAAACATAGTTCTCTAACAGAGTTTAGAACTTCAACAGAAGAGAGGGGAGACAAAGGAAAAAATATGAGCAATACGGTAAATGTGGGCGATAAGTTCACACTGGAGTGTGGCCATGAGGGTCGAGTTGTCTTTATTAGTCCTGATGGGAAAGCATTCGCTGTAAAAGGTGTAAGAAGAAAATGTCGCACCTGTGGAAAAGGGGCATCAGGTGCTTGGGCTCCAACTGTTTATATCCACGTAGACTCAGCGGACGCTACTCCACCATAGATTCCACGTATCTCTAGATTCTTAAGCATCTTAACGCTTTTTGTTCCTGCTATCCTACAGCCATTCCAGCTTGGATCGCTTATCGTAATGACATCAAGTTTGTCAGCTTGATTCCGATAGCTAGTGGATATCAAGATAGTTGTCGCTGGAATGTAGCTAGTTTTATGTCTTTTTTATATTCTTCCACAAGTCTAGCTAGCTTGCCAAAGGTTGTGGAATGATTAGACTCGCAGATGGTACTAGAGTTTTTGGTCCTGTACCAATATCAATAGCACAAGATCTAGATCTCCCCTCGATAAGGTATGTTCAGATATAAGTCGAAAGTATGCAACAAACGGTTACCTGGGTTTACGAGATTGTCTCAACTACCCTTAATGGCGATCGAGAAATCATTTATGGCACTTATTTGTCGGGTGGCAATTGGGTAAAGATTTAGGCTTTCCATGGTAGAGGCTCATGCATCGCTCTAGGTAACGGCGTCTTCTTCATGGGAAGACTTGTCTGAGCTTCCAAGCATTTCATTTTATACATACCATAATTAAGTGTCTAGGAAAGTAATCCTATAATGGAAGGTTTGGGAAGCACACCTATTTTTAGAATTATTGAGTTATGGAATAAATTTTAATCCTAAACCCAAACAAAGCAATCGCTAACTTTAGATAATTGTGTACTCATTTCCCTGAAAAGTAGTGTTAGCAATGTCGTTCTGTTCAAGATGTGGGACCCAAGTTGGAACGGATGCGTTATTTTGCCCAAACTGTGGAGTACCTGTAATTCTACAATCTAGACAACATGCGATTCAATCACCTA
>JAUWWH010000127.1 GCA_030617005.1 Candidatus Bathyarchaeota archaeon
AGTATGGTAGCTCGGAGTAACCAGTGCATATGCTCACATAACCGAAAGAATTCTTTGCTTTTTCTTCTATTCTATATACTTAATCGGGGGCATTGTAGCTAGGTAGTGGGATAATTAGAGTTACATCTACCAACGAATGATAAAAACAAGAGATATTCCCCCTATTTCTCTCTAAATTACTAGAAACATCTCCAGAGAACTTGAAAGAAATATATGATAAAGACAAACTTAAAGTTCTCTTTTAATATTATTTCTATCTTCTGCTACTAAAAAGCGTATTACTGTATTATGGTTTATAGTAATAGATCGGGAGATGTTAATAGAACTTGAAAATGATCATAAATTGTTTAGCAAAGGAAGTTTGGAGCCATTAGAAAAATGAAGGCTTCTTAAGTCCAGATTTTAGATGGGATATTAGGGGAAGGTTACCGAAAAATATTAGATAGTATTTAGTTGAAATTGAGGAAAAAGACCTAGAAAAGATATACATAATCTCATCAGATGATTGGAAGATACTAACAAAAACGTTTAGATTACTTGATTTAGTTACTGCACTAAATTATGTGGATGATGAAAAGGTAAGAGATATCAAAGAGAAGAAAAGAATATATCAAAACAATATAGATGCTCTTGACAAGAAGTTTGTCTTTGTCAGTCCCTCAATCGAAGGGAATTTTACTATCATAGAAGGCAATAAAAGAGCTGTTGCATTGCAGTGTCTTGGTAAGTTGGTTAGCAATGAAATCTATTTAGGAATCTCCAATGATATAAGAAAATATGTTTGGGGGAGGTATTCTATTTAAAGAATACTTTTTGATATGACTAATTAGCCAATCTTAAAGTTCTCCCTCAATCTTATTTTTTCTCCTAATACACTCTACTTCTGAAAAGTGTAATACAGTAATCGAGTCTTAATGAGTAGTAGATAGGAAATTGAATAATATCGAATATTGTTATTATTCCAATTTCAATAAAGGGGATAAAAGTGACTAAATATAAAAAAAGTCAGTGAAGACTTGAGTATCTTTTTATCAAATATTCAAAAAAATAGAGGACGGATAGGTATTAGAGTAAATGGAAAAGGAAACATTATAGCGAATAATTATGTTGTTATAGGTAGACTATTTAAAGACTGATAAATTGCGGTATTGTTTATATGCTTCAAAAAAGAAGGCAAACATTCCGAAGACACAAACAGTTAATGTAACAATATCTCGAAAATCCCATCTGAAAGGCCAAAACAACAGGTACGATACTAAGATCCCGAAAAGGAGAGCTCCATAAATAAGTAAATTAGGTATAAGCCTCCCTCTCAAACGAATAAAATTGTTAAGAGCCTCAACCTGTTCATCTTCATTCACCTGATACTTCCCTTCCGGTGTGATCTTAATTAACTCAAGATCTCGGAGCTTGTTGATATGATACTGTGCAAGACTAGGACTTGAAAGCTTCAAACCCCTCCAAATTGATCTCACTCCTTTTGGCTCCTTTGAGGTGGCGATGTAGAGGTAAACATCCCACGTCGTTCCGTGAATTCTCTTATTACCAAAGCCCAATTTTAGAAACTAGATCTCCTTCCATCATGTTCTATATATTGTAAGTAAGAATTATAGTAATTCTAACACATTTATCTCATTTAGATTGTCTAGGCTATTCATTTTAATTATTGCATCGGAGATTGTATAGAGAACATCATTGATAAAGAGCGCTCTCTTTACCGCATATTTGGACTCAAAGTAGTAACCGCTCTTCAATAAATCGTCGTTATCTAAATGGGTGATTCGCCCTCTCACTGAGATATCATCATTCAATGATATATGTAAGACATATGCACCTTGAAACACGTATTCTCCATAAGCATTGGAGGGTATCTCTCCAGTATACACATCTGGGTCGATCTTTGCAACAAGAACTGGTAGAACAAGAAGATTACTTGATCTGCTGAAGAGGAATGCTTTGTGATCCCGCAACACTGGAGAATCGGTTCCTCTATCACCGATTTCATACTTAGCTAGTTCTTTGGGTTTTGAGACATCGCTTACATCGAAAAGGGATAGCTTCACTCCTTGATACCATGCAAAGTCTCCTTCATCCGCTTCAGTAGTCTCCTTCCCTACTCCTATTAGATGAGTCTCATCATAAGGATGAAGATAATCGGAATATCCTGGAATTTTTAACTTACCCAGAATAATTGGGTTTTCAGAGTCAGATAAATCGATTACAAAAAGAGGATCAACTTTCTTAAAGGTCACTAAGTAACACTTATTACCCATGAATCTTGCTGAATGGAGATCTTCATCTGGTGCAATGCCCTCAACTCTGCCAACAATGATCATGTTAGCATCGAGGATGTAAACATTATTCATCGAGGACAAGCCTCTTTGGGGGGTATGTCCACTGGTAGTCGCTATTCTGAAGAACCCTTTATACTCATCCATGGAGAACTGGTTTAGAATCCATCCTGGGATGAATCCATCTGTTAAATATGTTATCTCTCCGTTTTGAACACTAATTTTATGTACAATACTTCCACTTACTTGCTCGGAATCAATTTCTAAATACCGGGGAGAGACGATATAAATATTGTTTGGTGATACATAGAGATGACAAGCCATTCCTATAAGGAATGTTTCATATGAAAACATCTCTTCTGGATCTTGAATGTTGAAAGCGATGATATTAGTGAAAGTATAGAAAGCTTCGGAGTAATTCGAGTAGTAAATATTGGAAGCTTCAATCTCTACTTTGATCTCCTCGGATTGTATCGTTGGTAAGCTTACATCATTTTTATCAAAGTAAGCTGGGTAATTAGTGATTACATATACGTAATCTCCAATCATCCTGGAGTTGAAGTAATATCCATCTATGATAACGCGTCTATCTAAAGTTGGAGAAGTCCTATTTGAGACGTTATATACTTGAATGGTAGTCTCGCAGGAAATAGCTCCATTATCACCTGGGTTTGAATAGTAGACTTCAGGTTCAACAAGAAAAACAGCTAGTTTATCTCCATTTAAGAAGATACCGCTAATTGTCTGGTTTAGTTCTAGCCTGGATACAACTAGGGCATCCTCAGCAGGATACGCTTTGACGATGACTATAGTCTTTTCTATGACGATGTAAATGTATTCTCCATCCGTTTTTACCTGATCTGCTTCATCCACTCCCTCAACTTGGATATTAGTGACTGAGAAATCAGGAGTGCTACTTTGGCTAAATCCACTAATTTCAGGTTGTGACGTTCCATCCATCAATGACCATCCTTCCCTTGTGAGATAGGGGTAGTAAATATTATTTTTTGAGTTAGTCTCTAGAAATATTTTCAATTCGTCATATGTTGTAAATTTATTTAGGGGATCTATATCAACTGATAAATTTGAATAAGGTGAGTAGACCCCACTAAAATGCCACATAACTCCTCCTAAAGAAATCCCAATAACAAATGTAATGAATGCTGTTGATACTGTTTTCCTCTTATTTCCGTACAATTGAAAACCAAAAAGATTCATCTAAATCAAGTATTATTAAGGGTAATATGCAATTTAATCCTATGTTTTTGAACAGGCGTTCAAAAACATAGAACACCTGTAGAGTAATTCCAGAGAGATTGGAGGGTTATTGTGTATTTTCTAAAAAGATTACATCAACATTTTCATAAGATGCAATTACAAGAAGTGCTAATGACAATATGTAGCAAGTAATCGTTAAATTTCAATAAATATCATAGCATATATTTTCTACATTGTTGTCTTTGTCTCATCCTTAAAAACTTAGGTAGTGGTTGATGGTTTCCAGTATTCTTGATTATAACATCTCTTTTTGCGTATACTGGTCCATGAGGGTCATACAAAGGACCTGTTACACAAATAAGAGGCATTTCGATTTGTTTCACTACATTAACTTCATTTATTTTTCTACTATTATCGATTACCAAATTAATGAGTGCGACTTTAATAGAAAGCGTTTCGATATTAACGCCAAGGTTGCGTAGTTCATTACAGAATGTGGTAGTTGGAAGACGTAATTCTTCTTTGAATCTTGCTTTGAAGGGTAGTTCCTTTTCTCTTGATGCGCTTCCTATATAATATATTTCTCTCTCATCAGGATCAATATACATATAGCAACCCCAGCATTTTAGGATAGGATATTTTTTATCAAATTGCTTTTGGGAAAGCCCTCCGAGTTCACGAGACCTCAAGTCCATTCGTAGTCCTGAGACTATTATGGGATTAGACCAATCAAGAGTAATATATAATGTGAAGTTACTCCCCTACTTTTTTTACTTTAGACTGAGGCTTGTTAGAAGAAAAACGTTAACTCTTTTTATATCGCACACATATTTAAATATCCAAGGTAAACACATAAAAATGTTGAAGGTGTTTATGTTAAGAAATAACGTGAAGCACCACAATTATGTCCTATTTTATCACGTTTTTTCATTTATAAATCTAA
>JAUWWH010000158.1 GCA_030617005.1 Candidatus Bathyarchaeota archaeon
ATACCCACATCTAAAACTTCTTGTTGAAGGTCTGTAATTAAGTAATCCACTATTTCTGGTTCATAAATCTTATAACCTTGATTAAAAACTTCGTCCATTGAGGTTATCTTACCCTCCAAAACCATTCTTCCAAGTTCTGTATGAGGAATCCAATTCTCAGTTCTTTGATTAAATCTAGACATATTCACTTCTCCTTCATAAAGACATTTGCGATACTTCTTTTTACCTCTTCAAAGTGTTCAGTGAGCTGCTCGGGCTTTAAATTTCGTGATAGATATCCAGAGAAGGTCTTCTCATACCGGAGAGGATCGGCTTTAAACAGCTCTTCCGCGAAGGAAACAATGTGTTCTCCCCTTATTCTTGACTCAGGAGGCATAATCTTTGCATTATATTGCATATTAAGACCTGTGTCTACAGCACCTTTTAAGGTAGCGAAGACTCGACCGCCCTTGGAAGCTTTCTTAAGACCTATATCGAGGATCGCTCGATCGATCCCTTGAGATAGAGCTTTGTAACCAATAAGGAAACCAATAATGTACGCCATTGGCAGATTTCTACAGTAAGCTTTCCATCCGAACTTTTTAGAAACCTCCTGAGAGGATGCAGAAACTAAAGTTTTATCTCCAATGGAATGAGCATCAATAATTTGGGCATAAATATGTTTAAGGGAACATCTTACTACAAAGCGAGGGATATTTGAGAGAATCATGATCTTCCTCTTTCTATAATCTGTTTTACCATTTCTACGACGCCGAAAAGGAACATGATACCTTGGACCTCTAGCCAAACTATTTTACCTCCGCCTCTTAAGTCTATTAGATTCTATATATTGTTCAACATGGGCAACATCTCTAAAGATGCCTCCTTTAGCTAAAAGGTATAGCCGACGATAGATATTTTTCTGGATAATTCTCCGATCTCTCAGATCCTTTAAATATGCCCTAATCGCTCTAATCCGTATTTTCCATAGCTCTTTTCTCGGCATTCTAGCAGTTTTCTTACCTTTTCTACGCCCCATACCTCTCTTCAAACCTTTTTTTCTTTTCGCATGAATGACTCGTGCTCTGCCTCTACTCACTCCCTTCTTTGGAGCAGCTTTAATGGCTCCTTCACGGATTAGTTTACGAATCTCTTCTCTAGTAATCGCTTCCTCAACATCCTCCCCCCTCTCTGGGTCTATCCACACGCGGTTCTTACCAATCTTTAAGGATTCAGATGCCATTCTCCTCTGATTCTTTAAGTTCATCTTCACCAACTCCTCTAGTGTTAAGGACGTGTAAGTTTAATTCATTAGCTTTCTCGATAATTATTAGCCTTTTCTTTAATCCAACGGTGTGTCCTATTCTCACAACACTCCTTGAATTAACTTTTTCTAAATCTTTGGGATTGTGAACAAGTATTTCTTCAAATCCTGATGGGTGAATCCCGCGGACCTTTACTGGTGAGCGATAACCAATCGCTACTGATTTTGGCCATCCTGCATCCTTTTTTCTCATCCTACTGTCACGACCTCTAGGCCTTCTCCAAGATGATTTCACTCGTTTATATCTCCAACTTTCCTGTCGAACAAAATCAGGTTTTTTACTCTTTTGAAGTTTACGAACACGGAGAAGTCGCCTTTTTTCTATCCCAATTTTAGGTTTAACAATTCTTCCTTCTTTTTCTCCAACTTCAATAGGAAGTTTAGTCTCTACCATTCTATTACATCCCTTCTCCTTTATCAAAGACATAGATACCATCCAAGAAAATTCGAGGATCCCTCTTTTTAATACGGGTTGCTTGTTCAATATTAGCAGCTGTTTGACTCACGTCTTCAAGGTATATTCCTTTTACAAGTAGATCGTCTCCATCGAGACTAACTTTCACATCACCTCTGATGTAAGCTTTCCTCGGTCTTCTTTCACCTCCAAAGTTTTCAATAATAATTTCTCTCTCTTGTATCTTTACCGATATGGGGAAGTGAGCAAAGACTATCTTGAGTTTATATGTGAACCCTTTTAACACGCCGATAATCATGTTTTCAATATGTGATTTAAGAGTTCCAACTAAAGCAGATCTCTTCTTATCAGGCCAAGGAGCCTCTATTATGATTTTATCATCTCTATGCGTTATACTAATAGCTGTAAAAAGGAAGTCACGTTCAATTTCTCCCAATGGTCCTTTAACGAAAATTGTAGGGAGGTTAAGTATTACTTTGATATCCCTGGGGATTTCGACGACCTTTTGCGCCATAAGCTCCTTAGTCAACATAGATTCCTCTAAGAGTATTTTTTAAATCCGAGTTTTACAGCCACTTCTCTAAAGCATTGTCGACATAAGTTTAAGCCATAAGACCGAATGATGGAACCGTAAGAACCACATCTACGACAAGGCCTGCTTCCTCTTCCGTATTTATAGATCTTCCGATTTGATTGTTTAGACATTTGAATACCTACTCTAACTCTATATTGAATACTTCCTTAATGTAGTCCATTGAATCACTGGGGGTGACCCTCTGTCTTTTACCTACTTTTGCTTTACATTTACGCCTTTTCTTTACATGGTAACCCGGTCGTTCCATTGTAACACATATATCCATTCCAAAGATCCCCAGATTCGGGTCATATCTGACTCCTGGAAGTTCTATGTGCTCTCTGATTCCAAAGGAGAAGTTACCATTAGAATCAAAAGTTGACTTGGGGAGTTTATTTCGTTTGGTGTCAAAGCCTTTTTTAAGGAAATCGGTAGCTTTTTCCCCTCTTAGAGTTCCGACGCATGCAATTGGTGTTCCTTTTATTATCCCCCAATCTCTTATGGTTTTTTTAGCTTTCCTCATATAGGGTTTTTGATCGGTTAATTGTTGAAGCACTTTCATAGCGTTCTGAAGGATCTCCCCGGATTTTCCGATAGACATGTTAACAACAACTTTTGCTATCCGAAGACGCCGCATTGGATTGGAGGCGGATTTCATTTTTTTAATTTGACTCATTGTTTAACCTCCTCTGGCAGAGAAATCCAAGGTTCATTCTTACCGATTGGAAATATATAATCAAGAATAGTCTTAAATTGTTCATCTTCTAAATCCTTCAGTGTTACAATTGAAGGGCGAAGGGATTCTTTCTTCTCAATGGCGATGACTTTACCCCAACGTCCAATGTTTTTTCCGTTCTCCACAATTGCGAAGACACCTACGTCAAAAGAGAGATGATCCAAAATTTGGGAATTAGGTATCTCAATCTTCAGAACATCATGCGTTTTGAGGATGTCTCCTGCTATCTTCTCCGGATCACTTTTTCTCAGCAGAATATTGCGTCCATCATGAAGATTAATTTGTGAAATTCCTCCTTTTACAATTGTTTTATTCATTATTTTACATAGTTTGAAGTCTTTTTCTTTCCCATCTATAACATGTAACCCTAATCTTTTTCGACGCAACGGCAGTATTCTATAAGATTTTTCAATAATGGGTATATCAAGAACATCCATTAAACCTACGGAAAAAGTATCTTTTTTCCGTATTACGCCATCAACTTTAATATGGTTCTCTGAGAGGATACGACCGGCCTCTTTTCGGTTCTTAGCGAGACCAAGTACTTCTCTTAATATTAAAAGTAGAGGGAAAGAACGGTCCTTCTTGTGAGGACCGGGTTTAGGTTTTATAACCCATTTAAATTCCTTCTTATGAATTGGCCAAAAAGTTGGAGCCGGTAACCGCCTTAAATGTTTTGAACCACCCTTCTTTCCCATAGACCATCAATCCATTCTTGTTTTCGTTCACTGATTATTTACTCAACTTTTAGGTTTTTCTTTGCCTTTTTTTAGTTTTGTTCCAATGTTAACCTTCGGGATAGTAATGGAAGCTCTTCTATCGAAAATGTCTTGTCTACGTTTATCTTCAAGGTTAAATTTTGTAATCATTACTTTTGATGGGGGAATAGGTACGAAAATCGTGTCTCCATTTGCCTTTTCCG
>JAUWWH010000050.1 GCA_030617005.1 Candidatus Bathyarchaeota archaeon
AAATGGTCCAGATATTTCTTTAAACTTGATGAATTATCACCTCAAAAAGCAATTTCGTGAGGATGCACAATCTTTTGATTTCTATATTTTTTCTTAAAATTTTCCTAATAAAAATGTGTATCCGTTAACTATGCTTTCAATGATTTGCTTAATATCTCCTCTTAGTAAGGGAATTTCAAATATGGATTCAAATAAAATGTCTTTATCCTCAAATGTCCAATTTTGAAATCGTTCAAGTAAATTCTTATGACTTTTCTTTATGTTAAGATCCATCAACTTTAACTGAGGATTCCTTTTTCATTTTTACAATTATTGAACCAAACAGTTTTCATTATCGTATCCGTGTAACGTAGACACCTAGTGAAAACTATATTGCGAAATTTTTAGTCGAATCTTTTTTAGAAAATTAATGTTCGCAGAGAATACTTCTTAACCCTTCAACATTTTTTAATCTATTTTCATTTTCTGGTAATGTTAAGGATTCAATAAAACACTATTTTCGAATTATCTTTTAATTTTATTATAATCCCGAAATTTCTCCAACATCTTTCTAGGAGTTACTGGTGGTCTTTCATATCTATTCAATTCTTTATTTATCCCTGCTAGATATTTAGCTATATCCTTCAAAGGCTCGAGATCGTATCTTGACATCATTGTAATAGTTTCCATCTGAGGGGATCCACCACCATGTAATCCTGCTACTTGATTCACCCCAGCCAGATCTGAAACTAATAAATTCTCGATCATCCTGAAGCATCTGTGAACATTTTCCGACGATATTTTTGGATTTCTTTTTATATATTTGTTCAGAAAGTCCCCTGTTTCCTTAGAGATGAAGTCTTCTTCATATGGTAAGGTAGCTGCTAAACCCCCGGCTAGGTCCGCTAAGATCTTATACTCATTATAAATTTCTTCCCCTGCAAGCCTTCTTCCAGCATTAGTCAAGATTTCGTCAGGTATGTACGTTCCTGATGCTGATCTCTCACCATGAAGGGCGCTAGATTCACCAGCAGCATAGACGAGTTCTGATGTGCCTATCAAGTGAGACAACTTGCGTCTTACATGTTTAGTACTTTCAATTCCGTTATATTCCGCTACGAGTGCAGATGCGCTAGCCAAGATCTCCGATATAGCTGGTTTACACCCTGTGTACGAATGCCTATGGTAGTGGGCAAAGAGCAAGGCAAGGAAGCCTGCGTAAGGTGTTTCTCGCGCATCACCATTCGCATTCATAAAAATCCTCTTCTTTGGGACGAAGACATCATCGAAGATCGTGAATGATTCAGCATCGCCAAATTCCACAATGGGAGCATGTAGCTTGATCCTCTTATGATGAATCGCCGGTCTAACGACGAGTTTTACTCCCTCATAGTCAGCTGGGATGGCGAAAGCAACTGCATAATCTTGATCCTTATTTGTCATAAACCTTGTAGGTAAAACTATTATCTCATCAGCATATGGAGCGATCGTATTGTGAACCTTTGCACCCCTGACGATGATGCCATCGTCCCGTGACTCAACTACTCTAAGATAGAGGTCCGGGTCATCTTGCTCATGAGGTCTCTTTAACCTATCCCCTTTTACGTCGGTCTGAGCGCAATTGGCACATAAATCTTCTTCTTGGAAATATCTAAGATATTCCTCAAACCTTTCATAGTAATCGGTTCCCAACGCCTCGTCCATCTCATAGGTGACCACGGAAAGGGCATTCATAGCATCTATTCCCATGCACCTCTGAATACATCCCCCCGTCCTATAACATAGAAGCCTAGTCATCTTCTGCTTAACTAACAGATCCTCTTTGCTTTGGTGGATGTGACAGAACCTATTTATCTTCTCTCCTGTCAAATGAGATTTTGTGGTGCACACATCCTCAAAATTCGAGTCGTTTGCACAATCATATGTCACGCGAATAACGTTCTGTCCAGGCTTTAGCCTATCATCCGTTCTATCTACAAGCTTTCCATCTATGTAGACATTCTTTCTCATCTTCTTTAATCGGTTAAAATATTCAGAAAAGGTCTTTATCGTCATTTAGACCACATAACCATTATTTTTCTAAGGCAGTTGATAAACCTTTTTAATAGTTAACCACATTGTTGGCTTATAAAAATAATAGAGTTTTAAAAAAGGGGATTAAAAAAATTATTTCCCCTTATATATCGGTGATCTTTTCTCCATGAAAGCCTTGACACCTTCTCTAAAGTCTTCTGTACGCATACATATATCGACTGCCTCCCGCTCAAGTTTTAAGCCTTTCTTCATATCCATTGTAATTCCTCGCCTTATTACAGATTTGATAAGTCTGACCGCTATTGGAGCTTTGGTTGTTAATTTACTAGCAAAAGCTAATACGGTTTCTTCTAGTTTCTCCATAGGTACAACAATATCAACTAAACCTATCTTTTCTGCTTCTATAGCACTGATCCTATCTCCTGTCATAATAAGCCTCTTTGCTTGACTGATTCCCACTCTACGTGGTAATCGTTGCGTTCCTCCCCAACCTGGTAAAAAACCCAAATTTATCTCTGTTTGTCCAAACTCTGAATTCTCAGAAGCGAAAATAAAATCACATGCCAACGCTAGCTCAGTGCCTCCACCTAGTGCATAACCGTTTACCATGGCTATTACCGGTTTTTCATACTCTTCAATGTAAGTCATTATTTCAATAGGTGGTTCTCCTTCACGTGGTTTCATGAATTCGGTTATATCTGCACCTGAAGAGAATGAATACTTTACCTCCTTCTTTCCCTGCCTTATTCTTACTCTAGGAGCCCCTGTGACAATGACAACCTTCATCTCATTGTCACTTCGTATGTTCTCAAGTGCTGCGTACAAATCCGACCTTAATGCTTTATTTATTGCATTCAACCTATTCGGTCGGTTAAGGACAATTTTGGCGATGTTACCCTTTTTTTCAAGCATTATTGTGTTAAAACTCAAATTTTTCACCTTTTAAAATTATAAAGTTTGCCATTAATATTAAGATGTGGGCCATCGAGCCCAAAAAAGATTTCACTTAATAGGGGAGAGTAGTGGATTTAGTGGGTTTACCATTAGATTGATTAAAATATCTCTAATATTCACTTATTAGATATTAATAATTTAATGGAATGGATTGGATGAAGATTGATGATGTTAAGAAAATTGGAGTTCTTGGTTGCGGATTGATGGGGAATGGTATAGTTCAAGTATGTGCAACCTTCGGCTACAAAGTTACAGGGCGAGACGTCAACGACGATGTTCTCAAGAAAGCAATGGAAAACATTGTAGATGGTAAGTATGGATTGAACAGGGGACTTGAGAGAGGTAAAGTTACAAAGGAGCAATATGACTTTGCTGTTAGAACTATCAAATTAGTGACAAGCATGGAAGAATTAACTGAAGATGCTGATGTGATCATTGAGGCTACGCCGGAGATATTAACTCTGAAAATGAACTTATTAAAAGAATTAGATAAATTATGCCCAGAAAAGACTATTCTGGCGTCTAATACGTCTGGGTTTAGCATAACTGTGCTTGGGGGAGTAACTAATCGACCTGATAGAGTCGTTGGTATGCACTGGTTTAACCCCGCTCCCGTTATGAGACTTATTGAGGTAATTAAATCTGAGTCTACATCTGAGGAGACGGTTAATTGCATCAAAGATCTTTCAATAAAGTTGGGTAAAACACCAATAGTTGTAAAGGATTCGGTTAGGGCATATGGTTTTGTTGCTAATAGGGCGTATGGTGCTCTACGTCGTGAGTGCCAGTCAATCGTAGATGAGGGGATAGCGACCATGGAGCAAGTGGACACAGCTTTGAAACTTGGGTATGGTTTTCCATTAGGCCCCTTCGAATTGACTGGATTGATTGGACGGCTTGGACGTTCCAAGCTTAATACTGGTTGATGTGATGTAAATTTGGTCGTTGGAATAGTAGGATATGGTGTTTATCTTCCTTGGTGTAGGATAAGGCTTTCAGATCTCGCAAAGGCTTGGGGACGGAGCTTTCCAACCTCTGTTGAAAAAACTGTTCCGTTTTGGGATGAAGACTCTATCTCGATGGCTACAGAGGCTCTTCAAAACACAATTAAACATGCAGGAATAGGTGAAGATGAGATTGATGCCATCTACTTCGGAACAACGACAAATCCTTATCTAGAGATTCAGGGCTCTTCCATACTCAAAACAATGATTGAGGTGAAACCAGAGACCTTAACTATGGACTTCACAAATTCAGCTAGATCTAGCACTCTCGCCATAATAGCTTGCATGAATGCGGTGAAGTCGGAGTCTATCAATTACGGGCTTGTTGTGGCTTCAGACATGCTTATTGGGAAGCCCGGTAGTAATGTAGAATATCTGGCGAGTTCTGGTGCAGGCGCTCTAATTATTGGTCGAGAGAATTTAATCGCTGAATTTGAAGGAACCACCTCATATTCAACTGAGTTTACTGGAAGATGGCGAGGTGAATCTGAACGCTTTACAATGATGACTATGGAGAGGTTCATAAGAAGACATGGTTTCATAAAGCATGTAGCCACAGCAGGTAAAAGCCTAATGGAAAAAGTAGGGAAAGTCTCTGGTGACTTCAAATATGCAGTCTTCAGTACACCAGACCTAACCTATCCACGTCGTATATTACGTCCATTAGGGTTGATACCAGACCAAATTAAAGTAGGAATAGTGGCTAATTCTATAGGTTATACAGGTTCGAGTTCAGTCATTATTAATTTAGCTGCCGCTTTAGATAAAGCCAAGCCAGGGGAGAGGGTGTTAATGATTTCATACGCCAATGGAGGAAGCGACGCATTCTCAATATTTCCAACAGAAAATATTGAAGTGAAAAGGCAAAATATAGTTGATAAGTATCTAAAGCGTAAGAGATATGTTGATTATAATACTTACTTACGCTGGAATAGAATATTTGAAAAAATATCGAAGTGATTTAGATGGCAACTCCTCCTAATCCTCCTTTTTGGAGACTGGTTCCTGGAATGCACAGGTTAATTGGTTTAAAATGTAAAAGATGTGACAAGGTCAACTTCCCACCGAGAAAGAGGATGATATGTGCTGACTGCGGTGGCACAGAGTTCGATAAGGTACGTATAGGCAAGAGGGGTAGAGTATTGACATACGTAATTGCCATGCGTATGCCTCCAGGAATGGTGGGGCCAGCAGCGTTTGCAATAATTGACACAGATGATGGTGCCAGAATTTCAGCATGGAGCACAGATTGTATTCCAGAAAAATATGGTGTCGAAGAGGGAACCCCAATAAAGTGTGACATGCCAGTTGAACTTGTAATTCGAGTTATCGGAAAACATGAACCTACGCCCTATTATGGGTTCAAGTTTAGACCTATAATGTTATGAGAACCCTTTTAATAACAACGTAAAAATTTATGGTGAATTTTAATGAGTGTAAATTTAAGGAACAAAGTTGCTGTAATAGGTGGAGGATTGATACGATTCGGGGAACTCTACGATAAAAGCTTTGGGGACATGATGAGTGAAGCCTACTTAAATTGCTTAGATAGCATTGATAAGGGAATCGATCCTAAAGAGATAAATGCAGCTTGGTATGGAACTGTTAGAGGTCCCGCAACGGGCTCTATCGCGGGTACATTGCTCGGTTTAGGGGGCATTCCAATTACAAGAATTGAAAATGCTTGCGCTACAGGAAGTGATACCTTTAGAAACGCATGTTTTGCAGTTGCAGCAGGTCTCTATGATGTAGCCTTAGTTGTGGGGTGTGAGAAAATGCTTGATAGACCAGGAGGATTGATCGGTTTAGATAGGTCAGGGCCCCGTTACTTCGACATGTTTGCCCTGACGATGCCTTCAGCATTTGGAGTTTATGGTACTAGGCATATGCATGTATTCGGAACCGAAAGAAAACACTTCGCGATGATAGCTGTCAAAAACCATTATTATGGTAAAATGAATCCATTATCTCACTTTAGACGCGAGATAACCGTAGAGCAAGTACTAGATGCTCCTATAATATCATGGCCTATGGGCTTATACGACTGTTGCCCAGTAACTGATGGAGCAGCTGCGGTTATAATATGTAGAGAGGAATTAACTACTAAATACACTGACTCGCCCGTGTATGTGTTGGGAAGTGGCCTTGCAGTTCAACCTACGCGCCTTGGCTTAAGAAATGACTTTACATCAATGATGCCTGCTGTCTGGGCAGCACAGCAAGCCTACAAAATGGGTAAAGTAGGACCAGATGATATTGACTTCGCAGAGGTCCACGACTGTTTCACATGCACAGAGTTAATTCAATATGAGGATCTTGGCTTCTGCAAGAAGGGTGAAGCTAAAACTTTTGTTGAGAATCAGGAAATGTACATAGGAGGAAAACATCCAGTTAATGTAAGTGGTGGCTTAAAATCACATGGCCACCCAATCGGTACCACTGGAGTAGCGCAGATCGTTGAATTGTTCTGGCAACTAAGAAATGAAGCAGGGGGATCACCAAAAGGAGCGGGAGGACTGGCAGTGAGCGACCCTAGTGGAAAGAGACAAATTCCAAATGCTGAGATCGGCCTTCAACAGAATATAGGTGGAGCAGGTCCCCAAGTCTCTTGTATAAACATACTCTCAAATAAGAAAAGATAAGCATCTCAAAAAAATATTTTATTTAGAGGTTATGCTGCTACTCTTATGGTCTCTATAAAGTTAACGGAGGAAAAATATTCTAATTAGAAATCTTACATTTTCCTCACCATGAAGCACAATCATTGT
>JAUWWH010000073.1 GCA_030617005.1 Candidatus Bathyarchaeota archaeon
CGCAAACCAACTTCAGAAGATACAACAACCAAATTAAAATATTTCTTAATACCAGCAGATCTGAGGATTTCCCGTATTTTTTCGCCACTGGCACTTGTGTTGCAAATAATCGCTAGCTTGTAACGATCTGTTAGAAATTCTAACACCTCATGGGCATTAGGCAAAGTCTCAACGGTACCTTCTTTAATCAATGTATCTCCAAAATCAAAAAAGATACCTTTGAACAAACACAACACCTAGCATAAATAATGTGGAATGAACAAAATAAAAACTTAGTGTTCACCTCGCTGTCAGCCGCTGTTACAGTAATCATTTCAACCCTTAACCGATAGCGAGATGTGGACCGTTACATCGAAAGCTACGCCCACCCTGTTAAGATTCTTCCACCGGCTTGAGTTCTTTAGATAATATGTGAGCGCCCCTATTTAGCATATACAGTTGTAACTCCGGGCTACCAATGAATATGATTTCATATACTGCTTTGAGTGTGTTTGAGCTCTTTGATTATCGCTTTTTTTCAAGGCTTGATGAAGTGGAAGACTGATCATTATGGAAAACTAAACTAAATTGTAAAGCGCGTGCATTCTATATTATCTCAGGACTCTCATCAGTGATAGTATCTTTATGATATCGGCTTGAATGTTGCTTCCTAGGACTAGTTTGGAGAGTCTGGGGTTTGCTCTTTCTCCAATCACCAAGACTGGTTCGCTCATTCTTCTTATGCTGATCGTCATCCTTTCCTCTCTAAGGTTCTCCGCAAATCCCTTTATCATCTTCAGCTTTTCCATCACAGACTTATTCTCTTCCTTCTCTTCCACACCAGGGCTGAGGACTCCCAGTTTCCTGAAGGGCTCCAGGAGATCTTTCACGATCTCAATGTTTTGAAGGTCTATGATGATCTCGTTGGTAGCAACGCTGATTTTAACTATGTCTGTGCCCTTTGACTTGACGCTGAGGCTTCCGCTTTTCAGCCTCTTCAGCGCATGTATCAGCCTCTCAGGACGACCCGTCAAGAGTGACAAAGATACCGAGCTTACTCCTTTACATAAACGACATCCAACTTGATGCTCCCCGAGAGCTTGAAGCTGACACGAGGCTTCTCATCACTGATAACTGCGAGAGTCAGGTCTTCGAAGGTCACCACCAGATTAGATCCCTTACCTGCGAGAACCTTTATAACCTAACTAATCAATTCAATATTTTTACTCATATTTCTCACGAACTCAGTCTCTAAGTCTTGAGATTAATTGAACCTTTTGTGTAGAAGCAAAAATTCTTACATAGTTTAAATAGCATATCAGGTTTCTAAAAGTCCATATAATCTACTTTTTTTCTTAATAGGGCAGTATTCTCGAAACATGCAGTAATCTCCTCCAGGCTGATGTATTCTAAAGCTCGCGTGAGAAATTACGTTGAATAGTAGGAACCGCTTAAAAATCATCCTTATTTAGAAACCAACCCTTCAAGGAAAGAATTCTTACCAACATAGGACCAATAAAAACAGTCATCAGAATAGCAATACTTACTTGTATCGGCGTAACAAGAGCACCGGCAGCCCATATTACCTTTAAAATTTCTGGAGTAAACCCATAGAAGAGTCTATAGGTTTGACCCGGAATAAACACAAATATTCTGAAAAGAATATCCGCTTCAAGCCCAATGAGTGCACAGAAAGCATATATGTATGGTAATCTCCCCAGTTTTCCACTTCTCACACCCCACCTATTTGACATCAATGCAAGTATGCAGAGAACGATGAAAGCGAGATAGACGTCCCATAAACCCCAAAGGGGAAGCCCCCGCGACACTGGCGTCAAGAAATAAGCCCCAAGAAGCAATGTAAAATATGTGAAAACGCCCTTCCATCTCCCTCGAAATATGAAACCGCTAAACATGGCACCAATTGGAGCCCCCAATGTAAAGAGATACTCATACATCGGTGCTTCACCCCTCAAGTAGATGGAATGACCAGCCATGACCCCAATCAGTATTGAGATGAAACCAGCATAGGGTCCAAGGACGATTCCTGCAATGGGCACAATTAAAAAGATCCAACCATACCAAACCCCGGAGGCTAGCTGAGGTATACCGACTATTGAATCGCAGACGATGCTGAGGGTGGCAAAGACTGCAATCAACGTGACTAATTGACTTCTCCTCATCCCTTCACCAATCAAACTTTTTCATTCTCTCTAACGCCTTTACCTATTTTTCTTCTTAATGTTATAAAATTTCTTCTTAGGTCATCTTCTCCTACTTCTTTGTTCATAAGTCAATAAACAAACTTCATGAATGACTAAACTTTATAAAGGGAAGTAATTAGGATTTCAGAAAAGATATGTTATGATGATTGTGGATAAGAGAATAGATTTTCGAGACTGGAACTTATATCAAAATCATCATGATTCATTTACACCTAATCCAGTTGCCTTCAGATTTCTGATTAACGGCATCGCAATAAGGGCAGTGATTATCGCTTGAATCAACCTTATCGCAGCATAAAAGAAGGGTGCTATGGAAAATAGCCAACGCATGGTCTCTATAGAGGATATCCCAAAGATTCCTTCATAAACAAAGGGAACAGCAAATATGTCCGCACCTAAAGCGTTATCAGCCTCGTTGCCGATAAATGCTAATAGGAAATAGATGAGCACCTCCTTACTCGTTATCTGAGGAAGGATGATTCTTCTTTTTAGGGCTCCGAAGATTCCGCTGAGCACTCCGAGGAATAAACCAATGATAAATCCTCCACCGATAATAGCGCTTAAACAGGAAAACGCAAAGATTAAGGAGTTCCAGATAAAATATTTCTCTGGCTTAAAGTGAAGTAGTATGGCACAGGTTAGAATTCCAACTCCTAGTAAAAGCCAAATAAAGCTGTAAGAATCTGTTAGGAGGATTATCTCTTTGAATCCAAAATTAAATTTAAGTGTCGTATCTAAGATCACCGTTTGAAACGTTATCACTCCTCCCTCTAAAGCAATCATCCACGCGTTTATGAGGATTAAAACAGCAGCGGTAACAGATAGGATAAAGTTTAACTCTACCTTACGGGGAATATTTACCTCTTCTATCTTCCCTTGTGCTTTCGCAGAACTTTTCCGCATCTTATTTATTAACATTGCTACAGGAATGATGAGTGCTAAAGCTAAGATTTTATCCCACATGACAAAAAATCCCACGTGTGAATATTGATCCCATGGTTGAGCAGGAGGAAGAAACCAAAAAGCTACCACTACCATTGCAAGGGTTACAAAGGCCTTCTTCCACCTTCCAGTATAGATAAGACCCACTATGAAAGCGTTTATAACCGGCGCAGGCAAAAAAACTGCACTAGCAGGGCTTGGTATGCCTGGAGGTAAAATCCAAGCTAAAAATGCGCCAGCGAAGGCGGTTAATGCACCTAAGTAAGGACCCATTATAAAGCCAAAAATGGAAGCCATGAAAGCTTCAATATTGATTGTCACGTTAGTAACGCCAATAGCTTCTATGCCCGGTAAAAAGGAAAGTATGTAATATAGAGCTGAAAAAATAGCGATTAGCGCTACTTTCCGCGTTACTAAAGGTTTCATTTTAAAACGCTGTGTAATTTTTTACACAGCATTAATAAATTTTTCTATAATAATTTATCTGACCTAACCTAATATTTATTGATAGGTTATCTTTATGAAAGAGCGTTTATATCCATACCTAATATTTTTGCCAATCAGCCGAAAGGAAAAGGTTTTGAGGGCGATCTTCGGCTCGAAGGTTCCAGTTGACATATTAAAGTTCTCTCTCAAACAGGGAATTTCAGAGAAAATCTACCAGAAAGATCTGATCAATAACCTCAGTTACTCAAACAAGACTCTCATAGAACGCTTGAAGACGTTAACTGAACTAGAAGTATTAGCTGAGTATATGGAGAAATCTGTGAGTGCAAGTCGAACTGTATGGTTAAAGTATTACCTTTTATCAGACTTAGGTAGATGGTTTGCACTGCTTTTAGTAGAAGAAGCAAACTTGTCAAAAGAAGAGAAGACCGAGATAATTCAAAATACCTTCAGATCATATATGAACTGGATTAAAGAACTATCTGAAAAGTTAGGAATAAATGGAAAAGACTTCTCGAAAATCTTCGAAGAAGAGATGAATCAACCCAAACTAACAAATGGTTAAATAGAAAAATATATTAATGCATATATAACAATCTCCTCCGAGCTACCAAACTCTAGACTTTCAGATACCCCTTTCATCTTTTTGCTTCTAGATACATGACGGTTTAGACGTATGATTCGATAGCGAAAATGGCTTAGACTTCAACCACTAAGTCACGCTAAGAAAGGTGTATAATATCCTCTTTTTTTTTAAAAAAGATGAGAATGATAAAGCTTCAAAAAAAGAGGGAGAAGGTTAAACATCAATCTCGTTCGTAAGGTTGAATGCTATTGATTCCTATGGAGCACCAGTGTATTCAAAATCTACTAAGTTGTGTTCAAAGAGATACTCTCCGGGATTCCAGCCTGACAATGCACTGCCTACAATGTCTTCGCTCAAGACGAACTAGATCTTGGCGTCAGCAATGAAACTATCGGCTTCCAAAGAACCCGATAAGTGAATGTTTCCAGACTTACCAGCTGTTCCTTCAGCAAGAATTTCGATGGGCCGAGGCCATGTTGTTTGATGTTCGGAGTAATAGATGAGGCCGTAATTCTCTCCTGATTCTCCTTTTTTCCATTAAACAAGAAGTCTAAAGTCGATCCGGAGGATGTGAAGGTAAATTTACTCAAAGCACCATCATCAATAAGAGTTCAATGCTTGTGGCCTTCTCGTAAAGGAAGAGATGACCTTTTACACCAGTCTTTTTGGAATGTGCACCTCCAGATCCAGGTGGATTATGGGGCATATCTATTGAGGGCTTAGCGAGAACCGCGGGTAATGCAATGAATGCTACACTCGTAAGTAATAGAATCCCTATTAGTCCTATGATCACTTTTGTTTTCATTCTTTTCTCTCCATTTCGCAATATTTATAGTAATTATGATTAAACAGTTCTTAAGCCATAGTTCATTTGAACAATATAGAGAAAAACTAAAGGGGCTATCATCAGTTTTAAAGTAAATATTCTAACTAAACGAATATTCAGAATATAGTTATCATTTTCAGAGCTGTATTTGATAATTAAACTTTCAATAGATAATTGTAGTGCATAATGTTTTTATGAAATTTGGAAACTTCCTCTTTTTCTGTTAGGAATGTTTAAAAAACGTAAGTTTCTGGAAGGTTTGGTGTTTTACTGTAGCGCGTGCTACTTACCAGTGTTCATATTTTACGATTCTGTTCAACGAGAATCTTGTCTTTTCTTTTGTTGATGAATCGACGGGGTATCCGATAGGCATCAGTCCTACAACACGTATTTCGTAAGGGATGTTGAGAATTTCTTTTACTCGCTCCTCGTCAAAAGCTCCGATCCAGCAAGTGCCCAAACCCAACTCAGTGGCAGCCAAGGTAATATGATCAAGCGCAATAGCAACGTCAATTGGATAACACTGTTGGCCACACATCATGATGTGCCCTGTTGTTTCAGCACATGCTACAATAATAGCTGGAGCCTCTCCAACAAAAGTTTGTCTGTTTGCTGCTTCAGCAACTTTTTTCCTTGTTGTCTTATCACGAACAATGATAAACCGCCACTCTTGACGATTCGAAGCTGAAGGGGCTAGCCTTCCCGCTTCTAAAAC
>JAUWWH010000221.1 GCA_030617005.1 Candidatus Bathyarchaeota archaeon
ACGATATTGAAGCTGCTAAAAAATTAGCTAAAAACTCAGAAATCTCAATTATTGTGGCAGGATATACTCATATAGACGAGGGAGAGGGATCGGGAACTAAAGAACGTACTGGAGATAGAAAATCATTGAGATTGTATGATAAAGACGAGAATTTAATATCTGAAATAGCTTCAATAAGCGAGAATTGTATTGTGGCACTAGAAGGAGGGGGACCGATAATCGTAGAACCATGGAAAGAAAAAGTTTCTGCAATCTTAATGTTATGGTATCCTGGAATGGAAGATGGGACAGCACTTGGAGAAATATTATTTGGCGATATCAACCCTAGTGCAAAATTACCTGCGGTATTTGCAAAATCAGAAGATCAACTCCCCTACTTCGATGCGACTATAAAAGAAATTGAATATGGATATTATCACGGGTATAAATTAATGGATAAAGAAGGATTTGAACCTACATATCCATTCGGTTTTGGCTTAAGCTATACAACATATTCATATGATAATCTGAGAATTGATAACAATACTATTAGTACTGATGGGGAAATTCAAGTAAGTGTTGATGTGACTAATACTGGAAATATAACTGGAGAAGAAGTGGTTCAAATGTATGTAGGATATAAGAATCCATCCGTTGATCGTACTGTGAAAGATCTTAAAGGATTTTCTAAAGTTTCCTTAGCTTCCGGTGAAAAAAAAACAGTTACTCTAAAGGTGAAGGCAACAGATCTGGCATATTACGATGTTGATAAAAAAACATGGATTATTGAAAAAATAGAATATATCTTATGTGTCGGACCTAGTTCTCGAAATGAGGATCTCCTCATAATAACCTTTAAAATTTCTTGAGAATTAACTTTCTAGCATTAGACTAATTAGAAAAAAATGAAGTTGTTACCATGCCAGGTGTAAATATAATGAATAGGAAGAGAGACAATTTTCTAGCTAGTCTCGGGGAGGATAAGTCGACGGAAATTGCCGTAGTAGGAGGCAAGGGTGCCAGCTTAGGCAAGCTAGTTAAAGCAGGATTCTCTGTTCCCTCGGGTTTCGTGGTTACGACAAATGGTTACATAGAGTTTCTTCATTCGAATGATCTTGAGAAAAAGATTGGAAAAATTTTAGTTGGACTTGACTATGAAAATCTTGATGAGCTAGAGAAAGAGACAGGGAAGATCAGGGATGCGATTTTAGGTTCTTCTTTTCCTGATGATCTATCATTGGAAATTGTGCAACGATATAAAGAACTTGGTAGTGATGATGTGTTTGTAGCGGTTCGTTCATCAGCGACAGCAGAAGATCTAGCAGGGGCATCATTTGCCGGGCAATATGATACATACCTAGATGTGAAAGGGGAAAAATCACTATTAAACGCGGTTCGGCAGTGTTGGGCTTCGATGTGGACTGCTCGAGTCACATCATATCGCCATAATAAGGGCTTCGAACATAACTCTGTTGGTATTGCGGTTGTAGTTCAAAGAATGGTCGAATCTGACGTTGCTGGTGTAATGTTTGTTGGAAATCCTATGAACGCAAGAGCTGATGAGATTGTAATCAATGCGAGTTGGGGTCTTGGGGAGATTGTGGTATCAGGTAGAGTCACTCCGGATGAGTTTATTGTCGATCGTGATTCACTTATGGTTAAACGCCGAAGTCTTGGTAGCAAGGAGCAGCGAGTGATTAGGGATCAGAAAACCGGGAATGGCACGATCCATGAAACGGTTCCCAATAATCTTCAAGAACAATACACACTTTCTGATGGACAAGTTAGTATGCTGGCAGAAATGGGTAGAGAAGTTACTAAATTCTATGAGGGGCTACCACAGGATATTGAATGGGCATTTGTAAACAATTCTTTCTTCTTACTCCAATCTCGTCCTGTAACTGGTGTAGAATTCACCTGGGAAGAAAACCTTGATCTATGGCCATCACTTCCAGAAGAGGAGGGTGCCATCTGGACACGAACAGCGGCAGATGAGTGGTGGACTGGGGCTATAACACCTTTATTTTGGTCCGTTCGCGGACGTTGGCTTCGAGATGGTGCTGCTGGGAGTTATAAACCCTTTAACATGAGTGATCTAGCTGAGATGCGATGGTTGAAATATTCACGTGGTACAGTATACTATAACACACGAATGGATATACTCATGGCTGAATACAGTCTTCCACCAAGTCTACGAGAACCTATCTTACGTCGGCTTCACTCTTCACAATTGGAAGAAGCTATGAATAAGCTCTTTGATCTCTGGAGAACTCTGAAAATTTATGCTAGCGTTGAGATGATTCGTCCAAAATCAGGAGTAATGGGATTCGCTAATCGAAGAGATGCATTACGCGATATGCGCAAGGGTGGGAAACGCTATGATAAGAGAGTTGCTCAGGTTAAAGCACAATTTTCCAATCTGGAAGAATTTTACAAAAAAGAGGATAATGAGATAGTCCAAACAATGATAGATATGATGAAGGGCTATGGTAGAGTTGCAGGAGGTGGAGGCTGGGCTTGGTCATTCCTCTACGGTCCAGTTATTCAGGCTCTTCTCGAAGGATTATTTCGCTACTGGTATTCCGGGGATAATCCTAACGCGTTTACAGAGGTGATTAGCGGTCTTCCTGAGCGCACAAATCAATTTAATGATGATTATGATTTTTGGAAACTTGCGGAAACAATAAGAAATTCTGATAAATTACGAAAGTTGATCAATGAATTCGAAGGAGCAACATTCTTCGAAGAACTCAAGAATTATGATGAAGGAAGCGCTTTTCTTTCCCAATACGATGATTTTATGGAGATGAACTTCTATCGAGGTCATGCTGACCGTGATATCTATTATAATCGACGTATTGAAGATCCTATGCTCGATTACAAAGCCCTATGCCTACTCGTAAAAGCTGAGGAGGTCGAAGATCCCGAAGAGAGGGAAGAAAAATTGAGACGTAGACGAGACACAGCAACTGCGGAA
>JAUWWH010000019.1 GCA_030617005.1 Candidatus Bathyarchaeota archaeon
ATTGAACTTAACCTTCTTAACGATTTAGAATGTTGATTTAATGTTTGGTACCAGCATTCACATTTAGGGTATGTACAATATAGTAAATCTATTGAGTGGACTCTTGCGTGTAGGTTAAATTTTTAGGGTTTCAACTTGGCTGCAATAGAGTTTTCAACATTAAAGACACCGAATGAACAGTATATTTAAGAAAGGTAATTGAGCCAATAATCTGATGATATAACTCCAGTTAGGAGCGTATGGGTGATGAGAGTTCTGTTTGTGGAGCCGCCGAAAGATATTTGGTTTGTGATGGGGGAATATTTACCACCGCCCTACGGGATTATCCAGCTTGCAGCGTATCTCGAACAAGAAATTGAGCAGATTACGATTAAAGTGTTAGACTGTAACGCCCAAGCAGTGGATTGGAGAGGATTAGAAAAAGAGATCGCGTCTTTTCAACCCGACATCGTCGCGTCGAGTGCCTTAGCAACCTGCAATACCTACTTAGCAGCGAGGACATTAGAGACTGCTAAAAAGGTGAATCCCACCATTCTGACCGTAGCTGGAGGGCAACACTTCACCGCTACAGCTCAAGAGAGCTTGGAACAATTTTCTGAAATAGACGTCATCGTACGAGGAGAAGGTGAACTCACCCTCACCGAACTCGTGAAAAAAGCGGGTACACGCTCTTTTCGTCAAGTAAAAGGTCTCTCCTTCAGATCTAATGGCAAGATCCGACATAATCCGCCTCGATCATTAATAGTAAACCTGAATGAGTTGCCCTATCCAGGCTACCATTTTGTGAAAGATTATATGCATAAATATCACTTCAGTGCGATGGTCGGTCCGAAGACTCCATATGCCCTCATTGAGGGGTCACGAGGGTGTCCTTATCGTTGCACTTTTTGTTCGCAATGGGGACATTGGAGTGGTGCCTGGAGGCAGAAGTCTCCAAAACGGATTGCAGATGAGATGGAGTGGTGCGTTCAACGCTTTGGAAGCCGATTTATTTGGTTGACGGACGATAACTTCGGATTTGGCAAAAGGGCTGCCGATCTCGCTGAAGAACTTATCAAGAAAGATCTTCCAGAAGACGTGATGTGGTTTACGCAGGCACGATGCGACGACGTGATTCAATACAAGACTACCCTTCCCCAATTACGGAGGTCAGGGCTCCGTTGGGTCCTCCTTGGAGTAGAAAACGCAAAGCAATCCACCTTAGAAACATTTCGAAAAAATCTCACTCCCGAAGACGCAAAACAAGCGATCAAACTCTTACAGAAGAATGACATTTTCGCTCAAGCGATGTACATCATCGGTGAACGTGAAGACACCGCGGATTCCCTGGCGGCTTCACGAGTCTTCCTCGACGAATTGGATCCAGATTTTGTCATCTATTCCATTCTCACCCCCTTTCCCGGAACTCAAGTGTATGATCTGGCACAACAATGCGGGTGGATCGAAGACACTAACTGGGCTCATTACGATATGGTACATGCAATCATGCCAACAGTAACCCTGTCAAGGAAGGAGGTGCAGGAAGAACTCTACAAATGCTACAGAGAGTTCTACGGTTCATGGAGAAGACGGTTGAAAGGCATCTTCTCTAAAAATGCGTTGAAAAGAAGGATCTTCTGGTATATGCTTGGTAGAGGCATTGTAAGCCAACTCAAAACACTCTTCCAAACTCTTCAATAGACTTAAGATCACTTGGATCTTCCAAAAAAAGGTGCGTTCATACGCTCTCCGCCTGGAGCTCTATTCTAATGAGATACGCCTTATCCCAGTCTTTCAGTATTCGCTTCGGATCCTTCTCATAATTAAAGGTATCTTCCAAGAATTTAACATACTATCACTATTTCTTCTGCTTGAGAAGATGTCCGTTTACTGTGACTTCTCCTTCAGAGTTACTTCATTCATGAAAAAAGAAGGGAATTTTATGGGAATTGTGTCAACCAATCTTGGGTTCAAATCTCACCCAAACCATATTTTACTTCACATTAATATTTATTCTAAAAATAGAGATGATATCTTCGCAACAAGTTGCGAACAGTCTCCAGGTTATAACAGTCCAGATTTGCACATACCCCATTTTTTATAGTGTATGCTAGCTGGTTTGAATTCCATTCGAGATAAAATTTAGTGCCTTATTTTTTACTTATTATAGAACCTTCAGACGTGTTAATATCGTCCATGGTAGGTTCTCCAATGTAATATAACTGTGAAGTACCACTTATATTAGCGTTCAATCTGCTATCGATTTTTATGGTTGCACTGCTCACGCCACTGAGATTGGCGTCTACATTGTTTACAGGAAAATTCGATAACTCCAAAACGATGGTTCCTGAGCATATTTCAACATGAAGATTCCTAGCTTCACCGGTCAATTCAACGTTGCTAGCTCCTGAGATAATAAGTTTTGCATCTTCACTGTATGTTACAGTACCTTTAAGATGGGATGCGCCTTCAAGATTGATTTTGACATATCCTGCCGAAACGTCGGAGTCAAGTGAACTAGCTCCTGATAATGTAATGGTGAGATTATTGGTGGAGCTGAATCCTGTGGCTAGTCCATGTGTAGCTCCTGAAAACTGTACTTCGTGAAGCGCTGGCATGGTAATTTTTACTTTAGAGGTCACCGCTTGAATATGAATGCTTGATCCGATGCCGATGGTTAACGTTTCACCTGTTTTCGTAACTTGAATATCCTCCGTTATATTTTCGCCAGCAGTTATCTTGATGCTGTACTAGTTAGATTGCGTGATTTCAACCTTAAACGCTTTACCAACATCTACACTTATAAAATTGCTAAAGGCCTCCTCCCTAGTAATCGTATTGCCAAATGGCTAATTCCTCGAAAAGAAGACTAGTGTAATCGTCGATACTACGATAATCAAGATTATTAATAATATTATTATACTGCCTATTCCTCGTATATTTTTATAAAATGATAATTATACTCCCCGTTTTTAGCTTTCTTAAATAATTCAACTAACTTCTTGATAAAAAAATATTAGATTTTGGTTAACACTTCTTTATCAATAATAACTTTTTACTACTCATCTGGATCTATACTAGGTTTGACCCAGAAAAGACCCTAATAAATATCTATTCAACTCTAGAATAGTACTCACGCTTAAAGTTGAGAATAACTAGCCCGTTAAACTCTCGATAGAGTGCATTTGTCTACTTGTTTTTCCAAGTGCTCGTGTTATCAGCCCATCGTACATACTTTTAGTATATACATTTTTTATAACCTTATTCAATGCTCCTTTTTTTTTTCGAAGATCTAGCGAATGGGTATCTTACCCACGTGCTACATGAAATCAGAAGACACTTAGTACATTTTCAGCTATTATTCGGATTTGTTTCTTGTCTGCTCCAGTAAAGAATGTGACAGCCGTCATATCTATTTGGACATATGATTCGACGAGTTCTATTACGTCTCTCCAATTCTTGCATAAGTGGGTGCCTTTACGTACTTCATCCACTGTGACTTTCTTACCTTCTGCTTCTACAATAACGGGGTTTGGGATGCTCCAGGAGTCTTTATGGAGGATCCCAAGGCTTCTCCATTGGGTTCTAAGGATCTCTTCAGGACTCTTAAAGCTAAAACTTAACCCAATGGCGACACCTCCCGGCCCCTCTTTGCTAGCTTCCTCTCTTCCTTTGTTGTATGCTGGTAAGATCACATCCTTCATTATCTGGAGATCGTTTCGTGGACATAACGTGATTAGATTGTCCGCATATATTCCGGCTTGTCTTGCAGCTTTCTTCCCAATTGCAGAGAAGTAGAGTGGGATCTCTCCTCGTGGCTTAGTGTAAAGAAAATAGAACTCAGATGAGAAATACTTACCTTCGAACGCAAATGGTTCCTTGAACTTCCACAGTTTCTGCATCAATCGGATTCCTTCAGTCAATCGGTCCATACGTTCCCGCCATTTCGGCCACCTCCCATTCCAAAACGGGCGTTCATTGAGGGCTTCCCCCGTCCCCACTCCGAGTAAAAATCGACCAGGATACATGTTCTCAAGCGTCGCAGTTGCTTGAGCTACAATGGCTGGGTGGTACCGTGCACCGATAGGAACTGTAACCCACGGACCTACTTTAATCGTCGTTGTCTTTTCCAATGCGACCCCTAACACTGACCAGACAAATGCTGATCTCTTACCTGAATGAAACCAAGGATAGATGTGGTCCCCAAACCATGCCGTACAAAACCCTGACTCTTCAGCGTAGACGGCGGCATTGACAAACTCTTGAGGATCGTAATAATTCTCACCAAGATCAAGATGTATCTCCACTTTAGTCAAAAATCATAACCATTCATACTAAACAAGCAATTTCAATATATAGATAATCTCCTTGGACATAAATAAAGACTGCATCACATTCTATATTCTAAGAGGATAGCGCTGATAAGATGTGGTTATACGTCTAATTCTGAGACTGCAAATAGTGTCCATTGCTCGATCCAACTGGTATCTTGCGTCTCAATCGTTGTTTGTGGTTCAATGATGATCCATCTCCCCGGATCTAACCCACTTTGCGTTAAGTCTTCATGATAATAGTAGCTGTATTCTTCGAGATCATCTAAATTCACAAGAATCATGGCATGGTATTGATCATATTCATTGACAAAGAACCCGATGACTGATTCAATACCCACTTTATCCAACATTGCTGAGACTAAAATGGAGAAATCATCACAATCCCTCGATTTATACCCTAAGGTCTCAACAGGGGCGAGGAAGACGTCGTTCACCTCAAGTTCATAATGAATATATTTGTTAATAAAAGCGAGAATCTTTGTAATTGTCACTGTTGTCGAATCGTATGTGTGAATTTCGATGAAGCTCAACACTTCCTGCATCTTTGCATATGCTGTATCATAACTATATTCCCCAATTGCTCCATAGTAATCCTCCTCGATAGCTGGCCAATAGATTTTGTTGATATCGTGTAATGCTAAATTAGCTGCGAAATCGACGGAGGTTTGCCAAAAATTCGGGTCAGTCTGACGCCACCAATTTTCAGTTCAAGTAGGTCCTAACTCTTGACGTAAATAATCGTAGTAGGATCCTAAACTGTTCCCAATTCTCAGACACCTTTCCACCGCATAACCCCGAGATAAAACGTTATACTCATCGACTAGCGAGTCATAGTCAGTCTCTAACTGTACTTTATCTTGAGATAACACTTGATGAAACGCATTTAGCGTATAATAGGAAGTTTGAATGTCAATAAAAGAGGTTTGTAAATCTGTATAAGTGCCTTGTAAGTCAGTATAGTTATTTTGAAGAGTTTTTTTTTCATTTAGTAATGTCTGATATTGTACAATTAATGACTGATACTCTGTGTTAGTCTGATTATAGTCCTTGTATGTTTGTAGGAGAAACAGACTTTCCGCTACAATTATACCTATCAATATAACGAGGATTATTTTTTTTTGAGTTCAACTAACAACTCTACACACTGATGATTATAAATAACTACACTGAATCACCTAATAAAATATTGACCCATATCTTGAAACCAATACATATTATGTTCATACAAAAGGGAGAGTTTACAATTGATATTTCCAATCCCCTTTACGTTTTTGTTTCCTAATGAGTGAGATCTAAATCAGCTAATTGTACTGATTTTTCTTTAGATTTGGTGGTTGTTTTTTTTTGGGGGGTAGGAGTAATGGTGGTGGAATTAGTGGTGAAGAATGTAACTGTAATGTGCGCGATATATGGACATCATACTCTCCTTACAAAGATAAATTTAGAGTAATACTGCCTGATGGATTATGGTTACTTCAATAATTAGATTATTTAAAAAGGAAATTATTTTTTTTTAAAAAAAGAGGGATTCAAATATTCTCTAGCTTAAGTTAGAGTAGTCTCGGAGGGATATTCTAATTAAAGTCATTTTTTAAAAAAGATGAGGAGTTATAGTTCTGCTCAGCGTATGCTCATATGTTTATTTTACACAATTGTTACTCCGTTTCTTTATTGAGTTCGTTTAGTCGTTCAGTGACTCCTTTGAGTTCGTTCTCTAGGGATTCTTTGTACTTTGTTATCCATTTGATCTTCATCTCTTTACGTCGTTCGTATAATTCTTTTTTCTCGTCCTCTGTGAAAAATCTACGTCCCCAAGAATGTCGATGCCTAAAGTAGGAATAACCATCCGTGCTACAACAATCATTTCTCAAATTGTTTCACCTCCAAAGATTATAATTATTGCGCAATACTTACCAAAGAGTAACTTTTAAATATTACTATTTAGTAATTACCTAATAGTAATTTAAGGTGTGATCATATGACACTAAAACTGCAATTAATTGAAAATGAAAGAATAATCTTTCAAATCCCCATTTCCCCAATCGACTGGTCTAGAGACGAATTAGTACACTATCTGGACGCATTCGAAGCCAATTTCGCACGCTACTCCAAACTATTCAACGCACTATCTAATGAGACACGCTTGAGGATGATGAAACATATCATTGAGAAAAAGAATCGAACCATCACCTTCACCGATTTCATGAGAGAGCTCAACCTCAACCCCAAACTCGTCTGGGAAAACACTAAGAAGCTGCAAGAAGGTGGATTAGTAGTGAAAGTGGGTCGTGGCAGATACCAGTGCTCTAAACTTGGAGAGACCAGTTTCATTATGATTAGCCTCGCATTTAGAAAACTTCTCCAAGCATTAGAAGAAACAGAAAATTTAAGGAGGTGAAAAAAAGAAAATGACAGCATTTTTTGATTTTAATGAGATATTTCAAGACTTCGACAAGATCATAAAGAGACTACAAGGATTTTATACTATCGAACCGGAATTACAGAGTGGAAAACTCAAAGGTGGATGGGATATCAAACAGATTGATGAACCTAACCTCAAAGGTTACGTCATTAAAGGACACTTCTGGTCAGATCAACCAGTGAAACCTTACGACCCCTTTACCCCGGAGAATCCGTTTGAGCGACGACCTATATCTCGGAGATCCTTCAAACCCTCCACATTAACCTCCAAAGAGACTCGGGAACCCTTAACAGACATCTTTCAGGAAGAGAAAGCAATCAAGATCTATGTGGAACTACCAGGTGAAAAAAAAGACGACATTCAATTTAATGTTATAAAGGGAAAGGTTGAGATTAAAGCAAAGAACTTTTATAAGATGATCCAAGTGCCACAGAACGTGGATATTGAAAAAGCCTCATCAAAGTACAACAACGGAGTACTCGCAATAATCATTCCCAAGGATGAAACGATCTCTGAAAATGAAAAACGGAGAATAACTATCGACTAACACAAGTGAATACAATGATACAAATCTACGATACGGATTATAATAAGTATGTAGACCTCGTTGGGACCGCCCATTTCACTAAGCGTAGTCTCTACGATGCGTACGAAGCAATCGAATCATTGAAACCTAAGGATGTTGCACTTGAACTAGACTGGAAACGCTTCACACAGCTAAACACTGCATGTCTCAATTGTCCAAGAGCACAGTCATGTAAAGGGATCTGCGAATTTATCGGTGCTACCCAAGCCCTAGGGAACACAGACGCTAACATCTGGCTAATCGACATGACCGAACATGAGATACGTCACAGAATGAGACGGAGAATGACCCCATTTGAACGATCTCGACGACGTATTCCACTACGATACTACACAGATGAGAACCCAGTATGGCTCTGGGAACAAGGTTTCAAAGAACAGGTTATCAACAATTCAAAACGACAGATCGAAAATGGAAGAAGATATTTTCCCTCTGTGTGGAGAGTTTTAATTGATGAACGGAACGCTTTAATGGCCACCAGACTCGCATCAATCACCTCCAAAGCTCTCGATGTAGGAAAAGAATCGAACATACTCACATTTGTTGGTGCTGTGCATGTTGAAGGAATAAGAGACTTACTTCACCATCCACTTCAAATCAAAGATCATCTTCGAACATTAAACCTATCCTACACGGAACCAACCCTGATCAGACGAGTTGCCATCAAAGAAACTAATACACCCTTATAGTAATAGCTCGATTGTAGCATTGCTCTAGTTAATACAATCTACAAAATTGATTCAACCCCAATACAATTAGAGAGAAACATGTCGAAAAAACTCTAGAAATCATTGAAAGAGCGTTAAAAGAGGTTGAAATAAATAACCCTTACCGCAGAAAAATAATTATCCTAAACACATCTTTTTTATTCCACGATTGAATTACTTTAACTTTAAGAAATTCGAGATAAAGAGTATGGAGACTTAAAAAATGATGGTTATTAAGATCATGCCATGTCTTGACATGAAAGAAGGAAAAGTAGTAAAGGGTATCCAATTTGTCAACCTACAAGAGGCAGGAGACCCAGTAGTGAATGCTAAGTTCTATGATAAAGAAGGCGCAGACGAATTGGCAATCCTTGACATCTCCGCCACAATAGAAGGGCGAAAGACCAGGTTGAAGTGGGTGAAAGATGTCCTCACAGTCATAACCATACCTCTCACAGTAGGTGGCGGAATCTCCAGTATTGAGGATATGCAGCAACTCTTCATCCTCGGGGTCTGCAAAGTATCCATTAATACGGCTGCTGTGAAAAACCCAGAGTTGATCAAGGATGCTTCACAGCGCTTTGGACAGG
>JAUWWH010000211.1 GCA_030617005.1 Candidatus Bathyarchaeota archaeon
CCAGTATCCAACGTAGACAATCACGCGTAGCAGCTCTGGGTTTCCGTCGTAGCCTACTAAAGCCTTAAGGATTGAGCCTATGGCACCCTTCTCGTGTAATGGATGTGTCACATCAGGAGGATTAATATCCCAGACATGTTCAACTATTGGCGGTAGTAAATCGGCTTCTATGAACTCATGGATCCCATACCCTAAAAGCCCCGCTGCAAAGACGACAAGTATCACACTAGTGTACTTGAAGAACTTCTGAAGATTCAATCTGTAGACTCCCCTAATCATAAAAAAGGCGAGTACAAGCACAGTGCCGATCCCAAGCAGGATTCCAGTAATGGTCTCAAGCGGGTCAGCAGCAGCTAAGGCTGTCAAGAAGCGAACAGTCTCCAAGCCTTTCCTAAAGACAGATACAAAAGCTAGTGAGGAAATCCCGAATATGTACCCAGATGTGACAGCCACATCGATCTTCTCCTGAAGTTCACTTCGAATCTTTTGAGAGTTCTTAGCCATCCAGAATATCATGTAGGTTAAAACTGCCGTAGCTGTCACAGATGCTGCTCCCTCGAAGATCTTATCAGCTCCCTTTGGTAGACCTCCATAGAACGTGAGTACCACCCAACCTAAGAGTAGACTTGTGATGATGGCTAATCCAGTTCCTAGGTAGAGGTATTTCTTCAGATCTCTTCTCCCGATCTTCCCCAAGTAAGCGAGGATTATAGAGACTATCAATGCTGCCTCAAGGGCTTCCCTAAAGGTTATTATGAAACTCGCAATCATTTCTCATCACTATATTTAGGCACACCTAATATTCATAACAATGTTATAAATATGTTTTGGTTTTAATAGAAAAAATAGAGGGAACATAACCGACCTTGAGAGTAGTTTACCTCCAGACTATAAAAGTCCAGAAAGATGGAAGTTTACAACTTATTGAAGGCTTTTAGAAGAAATACTTTACAATTCTTTCCATCTTTATAAAATTATTGAAAGGTTTCAAACGTAATTTTTTTAAAAAAGGGTTCTCCGTATCCCATAAATAAAAAAAGAGGGGAGTGACCTCAACTTCGATTCTTTCATGAAAGAAGCGAACAAATATTCAAGATAAGCACAAGCTATTTGATTGACTGTAACACAGCCTTCTTGAATTTAATATTGCTTCAATCCATATTAAGGACAGAATTCCGTGTTGAATGAAATCATTCTCTCACAATTCATGCAAACTTTTCTAGATCTCTGCCATGCAAAATATTCACTTATACATATCTCGCGATGGCCACAGAATCGATGTGACTGAGCAATATAAGATTCACACCTAGGGAATTTGATATAACTAAAGCAAGGACTTAGCATCGATACGCTCAACCATGTAGAAATACTCACGTTATCATCTCAATTTTTTTCTGCTATTAAAACAAGTTAAGGCACTATATTGAAGTCCACCACCAAGTAAATAAGATGAGGAGGATTCGCGCTTATGTTGGTTTCCAGCTTATTGCCAAAGCACCACCGACTATTCCCAAGATTGCACTCACAAGGAACCCACCCATACCAAGAAGACTGATAACCGAGAAAACCAGTATTATCATACTCCAAGCCGTATGCTCTGATGGACGTGCATTAAGCATTACTGCACCTAGCGTAACCATAACACCCGATACCAACCCTATGAGGAAAAAGCCAGACATGAAACCAAAAGGAATTCCGAGGCTCCCCATCACCCCTTGAAAACCGCCCATCATACCCCCAAATCCACTCATCACACTACCCATACCTAACCCTCCAAACATGAACCACATGGAGGACACTCCACCACCTAAAAGCATCAGTATTCCACCTATCAAGGATAATATAAAAGCGACTTGAGATCTCTCATTTAAACCCAATATCTCACCTTACTCACTTATACTCTTCCATTCCAATAAAGTCACCATGCCAACTGTGATACCACACTTCCCCTGTAAAACCATTCACACTCAACATTCCAAATATTCGTCCGTCCCTTGACACATCCATAGTGTAGTACCCATAGAAGACCTTCAGTTCTTCTACACTTGTACTTTGATAATTTCTGTCCAACCATTCCTGAGCGTATATGTAAGCTTGTTGGCTATCTATCGACATTGATGCATTGGGATTGTTGACCCTTGCCATATGACCATATTTCTGATTCCACATCATATTTGGCCCCGGTTCATACGATATGCTCCCAGTATATCGGTCTACTAGGAATTCAAAAGCGTTTACCACCGTACTCTCCTCCTGAATGATAATGTAGAAGTGATTAGAAAATTCCATGATCTCTTCAATCTCAAAATCATTACCTAACGCAACTAAGTATTTTTCTACAATATCTTTAGCTTCCTCAATATCATTTACGCCTGTATTTGGGAACAGAATTGAAGAAATTGAGATGAAAGCTATGACAGAAACAGCTATCAGCCCTGCAGTAAAAACAATCAACGAAGTTTTTGTAAACTTGGACTGTTTATCAATCAAAGACATCTCCTCTACTGATTGGAATTTCTCTCTTGTTTGTAGCTGTTTGCGCAGTGCACACAACAGAAAGTGGTCATTTCCCCCTCTATCTCCTCAAAGTATCCACCTTCGTAGACCTTACATCCACAGTGAGCACAGATCTCTAGACTAGGTTCTATGGCTACGGACACGAGTTTCGAGAAGCGGCGAAAGATCCTCACACAGAAGGTCTTACCATCATCTGTCAGCTCGTATATCTTTCTCTCCCTTGCTCCAGTCATCTTGGAGGTATGCTTAACAAGTCCTCTTTTCTCAAGTTTCTGAAGGAAAGGATAGACCAGGCTGGGGCTGATTTCCTTCCGTACCCTTTTTTTGAACTCATTGATGATTCTGTAACCGTGGCAGGGCCCTTCATAGAGTATTGTAAAGATGAAGAATCGAGAAAAGTCTGATATGAAATCTTCCACTTCACTCATTTTTATCACACATATAGGTTACTACAGAAATATTTATATATATCTAATTCAGACATATATTTATATCTTTCCTAGATATATCTCCCATGAATATATGTAGAAAAGAGATAGTATGACCTATGTTTAATCGCGTTAATGTGGATTGATGATTGATGAAAACGGAACAGAGAGAGAGTAAA